>JABHGH010000003.1 GCA_018672145.1 Flavobacteriaceae bacterium | reverse complement strand
CAGTTTTTCACTACGATGAGCTTCTCGATGTTCGCGCCAATTGGGAACTGCAAGAACAGTTTCAATTGAAATAGGAAGTATTGGCCGTAGTATTCCAAACAAATCGCTTATCCCTTCACGTTAGCCGAAAGGTACTCTCGATTCATTCGCGCAATATTCTCCAACGAAATTCCTTTTGGGCATTCCACCTCGCAAGCGCCGGTATTGGTGCAGTTTCCAAAGCCTTCTTCGTCCATTTGCTTGACCATATTGAGCACACGATCTGTCGCCTCAACCTGACCCTGTGGGAGTAAAGCATACTGCGATACTTTGGCTGAAACAAACAGCATCGCAGACGCATTTTTGCAGGTCGCAACACAAGCTCCACAGCCAATACAAGTCGCCGCATCAAAAGCCTTGTCAGCATCTGCTTTTTCAATCGGAATGGCATTGGCGTCTTGTGTATTTCCTGATGTATTTACCGATATAAATCCTCCCGCATGTTGAATGCGATCAAAAGATGTACGGTCAACGACCAAGTCTTTTATGACGGGAAAGGGTTGCGCACGAAACGGTTCGATGTGTATTGTGTCGCCGTCCTTAAATTTTCGCATATGCAATTGGCAAGTTGTTACCAAGCGGTCTGGGCCATGTGCCTCGCCGTTGATAAACATTGAACACGAACCACAAACTCCCTCGCGGCAATCGTGGTCAAAAGCTACAGGATCGATACCCTGCTCCATCAATTGTTCGTTGAGAACATCCATCATTTCCAAAAAAGACATGTCTGGAGACACCCCGTCTAATGAATAGGTTTGTAAGCTTCCTTTTGCGGTGGCATTTTCTTGCCGCCAAATTTTCAGTGTCAGTCTCATCATTATTTGTATGATCGTGTTTTCAGTTCGATATTCTCATAAGTAAGAGCTTCTTTATGCAACTTTGCTTTGCTCGGCTCGCCTTTGTGCTCCCATGCGGAAACAAAAGTGAAGTTATCATCGTCACGAAGGGCCTCACCTTCTGGTGTTTGGGATTCTTCACGGAAGTGGCCACCACAAGATTCCAAGCGCTCTAAGGCATCTTTAGCAAACAATTCTCCGAGTTCTAAAAAGTCCGCTACACGAAGTGCTTTCGCCAATGGTTCGTTAAATGAATTCGCTGTGCCAGGCACAAAAACATCCCTATAAAACTCTTCACGAAGAGCCTTAACTTCGGCTATTGCTTCTTCCAATTGTTTTTTGTTTCGGGACATTCCGCATTTGTTCCAAATGATCTTTCCGAGCTTACGGTGGAAATAGTCAACCGTTTTGGTTCCTTTGTTTGTGATAAAGGCATCAATTTGCGAGCGCACGCTTTGTTCCGCAGCGTCAAATTCTGGTGAGTCTGTTGAGATTTTACCTGTTCGAATATCATCGGCAAGATAATCTCCAATGGTATATGGCAGGACAAAGTATCCATCTGCCAATCCTTGCATTAATGCGGATGCCCCAAGTCGGTTGGCACCGTGGTCGGAAAAATTGGCTTCGCCAATGGCAAAACAACCAGGAATGGTTGTCATTAAATTATAATCCACCCATACGCCACCCATCGTATAGTGCACGGCTGGATAAATCATCATCGGCGTTTCGTAAGGGTTTTGATCTACAATCTTTTCATACATCTGGAAAAGGTTCCCATACTTGGCTTTAATCACATCTTTTCCCAGAGTTTCGACAAGCTCTGAATCATTTTCGTCCAAGCCTTTAACATGTGCTTTTTCTTTACCATATCGATCAATGGCAGCAGCGAAATCTAAGAAAACGGCTTCTCCTGTTTTATTGACACCAAATCCCTCATCACAACGTTCTTTAGCCGCACGCGATGCTACATCACGAGGCACGAGATTTCCGAAAGCTGGATAGCGACGTTCGAGGTAATAATCACGGTCTTCCTCTGCTAAATCGGTAGGCTTCAGCCGTCCATCACGAATTGCCTTTGCATCTTCTTTCTTTTTTGGCACCCAAATACGACCATCATTGCGGAGAGATTCTGACATCAATGTCAATTTGGACTGATGATCTCCAGACACGGGAATACATGTGGGATGAATTTGTGTGAAACAAGGATTCGCAAAATATGCACCTTGTTTGTGTATTTTCCAAGCGGCTGTTACATTACTGCCCATCGCGTTGGTTGAGAGGTAAAACAGATTTCCGTATCCTCCAGAAGCAATAACGATAGCATGCGCTGCATGGCGTTCGATTTCCCCTGTGATAAGATTACGAGTGATAATCCCACGTGCTTTCCCATCTACTTTTACCAGGTCGAGCATTTCGTGACGGCTATACATTTTGATTTTACCCCGACCAATTTGTCGGTTCATCGCAGAATATGCCCCTAGCAAGAGTTGCTGACCTGTTTGCCCTTTGGCATAAAATGTTCTAGATACAAGTCCCCCACCAAACGATCGGTTGTCGAGCAACCCGCCATAGTCACGTGCAAAGGGAACCCCCTGGGCAACACACTGGTCAATGATATTGGTTGAAACCTCAGCTAATCGGTGCACGTTTGCTTCTCTGGACCGGTAATCTCCTCCTTTTACGGTGTCATAAAACAAGCGGTGAATTGAGTCTCCATCCCCTTGATAGTTTTTCGCTGCGTTGATTCCTCCTTGCGCAGCAATAGAGTGTGCGCGACGTGGTGAGTCTTGAAAGCAAAATGCTTTCACGTTATAGCCGAGTTCGGCGAGGGTTGCGGCAGCGGAGCCTCCAGCTAGTCCTGTTCCAACGACAATCACATCAATCTGACGTTTGTTTGCAGGACTCACCAAGCGAATGTTATTTTTATGCGTCGTCCATTTATCAGCTAGTGGACCTTCAGGAATATGAGCATTTAGTTTGGTCATGTTAGTGATTTAAAAAATGAAATATAGCAATGAACGCAAAGCCAGCAGGAATTCCGATGGCATAAACTTTTCCAAGTGAATTGAGCACTGGCTTGTATTTGTTGTTAAAACCCATTGACTGAAAGGATGATGAAAATCCATGTGACAGGTGAAGCGCTAAAAAGAAAAACGAAATAACATAGAGGATAACTCTAGTGAGGTCCTCAAATTTGTGCACCAATTCTTCGTAGTATCGATTGGGATCTTCAGGCAAAACTTCGATGTATTTATAATTGATTTCTGGAACCCAAAAGTCATAGAAGTGCAAAGCCAAGAATGCCAATATTGTTGCGCCAGATATCAGCATATTACGTGACACCCAACTCGCATTGGCATTGCCTTTGTAAACAGCATAACGTGTTCCCCTTGCGCGGCGGTTTTGAATATCAAGCACAAAGCCCATTACAAAGTGAAAAATAACGCCAAATATCAAAATGGGTTGTAGAAGAAATTGTACGATTGGGTTGATGCCCATAAAATGGGAAAACTGATTAAAAATCTCTTCACTAAATACAGAAGTAATATTGATGGCGAAATGCTGTAGCAGAAAGAGTATCAAAAAGAGACCGGATAGGGCCATGGCCACCTTTCGCAAAATCGTAGAAGACAAGAGAACTCCCATAGTTTTTTTAACTAATTATTGATGCAAAATTAGGTGCTGAACGCTTGACGACCAAAGGATTTCGGCTATTTAATGCGATTTTATCAAGTTTATTGAAGATTGTATGTTCTTTTGGCAAAAATGTTCATTTGTCATCAAACAAACTACTCGATTTTCAAGGTTGTTTGAGGCTCGTCGTTCCATAACAATTGATAACTTCCTTTTGGTAGGTACACACGGCCATCGTCAGCAGGTTTAACTTCTGTTTTGTGCTTGCGAGAATATTTTTTAAGCGCCTTTTCCTGAATAATCAAATCATACGAAACCTGCTGAAGGCCTTTAGCAAGTTCTACCTCCTCTTCAAACAGGACAACATTTTTATCAGACACCAAATGCCAAGTGCCCACAGTTGGGTTTTTCGCAAAAAAAGTAAACCAAAAATCAGGCGTTTTTGCGTCATCCCAAGTCCTTCGTTTTTGCCCCCAACTCGTTTTATGTTTTTGGGGTTTTGGTGCAAGCACCGCCACCGCTTTGTTTGTTACCGTTGGGAGTTCTTGCACAGCCTCAAGTTCAAGCAAATAAATGGATCGCCCATGCGTACCAACCAATAAATCGTTGTCTCGCTCCTGAACAAACAAATCGTGGACCGCCACTCTTGGAAAATCAGCGTCAAACATCTGCCAATTCTCCCCTTGATCGATACTCACAAACAGTCCATTGTCTGTTCCGACATATAAAATATCCTCATTCGTGTGGTCTTCGCTAATAACGTTTACGGCTGAAAGTGGTAAGTTGTTGGAAATCGAACGCCAATTTTTACCATAGTCATCTGAAGAGTATATATATGCTTTAAAATCATCCCAACGATACCCGTTCAAAGTGGCGTAGATTCGAGACTCATTGTGCTTTGAAAATTGCACGCGGCTCACCCATAAGTCTTGTGGTAAGTCATCGCTGATGCGTTGCCAAGCAGATCCCCCATCTGTTGTAAGATGAATTTGACCGTCGTCTGAACCCACAACAAGATGACCAAAATGGAATCGTGATTCGTCGATTGCTGACAATGTTCCGTATGGTACATTCCCTTCTTTCGCTCCTTTTGTCAAATCCTCTGAAATCGTTGTCCATTCATCCCCACGATTGAGTGATCGGTGGAGTTTATTGCTTCCAAAATACAAGATGTCATTGTTGTGTGGAGACAGTAAGATAGGTGTTTGCCAATTGAACCGCAACGGTGCCTCGCCCAACTTGTGTTTGGGTTGGATATAAGTGCGCTTCTTTGTCTCACGATTGATCCTGAAGTAGTTTCCAAACTGATAGCCGGTGTAAACGATGTTTGCGTTGTTTTTATCGACTTGGATTTGCATTCCATCGCCACCCATAATCCCAGTCCAATTGTTGTGTCCTGACTGCTGCCACGCCACACTTTCACGACTTGTGTGTGCTGCTTCCCACACACCATTGTCTTGTAAGCCGCCATACACGTGGTAAGGCGTTTGCTCATCTGCATAAACGGTGTAGAATTGTCCAACCGATGGCTGATTGGATTTCATCCAATTTTCACCACAATCATAGCTGATGTTAACGCCACCATCATTTCCATTGATTAGGTGTTTGGGGTTGCTTGGATTGATCCAAAGAGCATGATGATCGACATGCGCGTTGGGCGCATCAAGAGTCGTGAACGTTTCTCCTCCGTCAGATGAGGTCAGCATAGGTACACCGTAAATATAAATTCGGTCTACATTGGACGGAGTAACATGAATTTTTCCGAAATAATACCCGTAGCTGTAGTACAAATCGTCGAGGTAGTCGCTGTGGGTTTTTGTCCAGGTAATGCCCCAATCATCACTACGAAATACTTGTGCCCCAATGACTGGTGTGTCAAATAAATCACTATTGGCATCGCTGAGGTATAGCGCTAGGTCGGAAGGTTTGAGCTTTCCATCACGAATTTCTGTTCGAATACTTTTAACAGTATGTTTTTTTGGAAAATTATTTTCTTTCAAAAATGCTGATAACAGTTCTTCGTCAATGGTAAAGAACCCTTCTAAAGAGATGGTTTCAAAATCATTTTTTGTGAGTTTTCTCTCTGCTTTTTCATCGTTTAGACGGCGGTCTTGATTGTCGATAATCACATATACTGTCTTGGCATTAAAAGCTGCTACTCCAATTCGACCGACTCCTGTACCCTGAGGAAAGCCACTTTTGGGAGTGCTCATTAGGGTCCATGAAGATCCCGCGTCAGTGCTTTTATAGAGTCCTGATTTTTCGCCACTCCCTACAAAATCCCATGCTTTTCGGTCTTTTTCCCATGCGGAAGCGTATTGGATTTCAAAATTCTCGGGAGCAACGCTAATATCAATGATACCTGTTGTGTCGCCTATCGATAGTGTTTGTGTCCAAGTGATTCCCCCATTTGTGGTTTTGAAAATTCCGCGCATGTCGTTTGGCGTATATAAATGACCCGTCACTCCTACAATAACCTCGTCAGGATTGTTCGGGTTGATTTCAATTTTTCCAATATGATGTGAGTCTGCCAAGCCCATATGTTGCCAAGAAGCACCTTTATCTGTGGATTTGAGTATTCCGATTCCTGCATAGGATGAGCGAGACGAGTTGTTTTCGCCAGTTCCCACATAAATCGTATGTGTTGGCCAGTGAACGGCGATATCTCCGATATTTTGTGTTGGGCTGTTGTCCATGACTGGGGTAAAAGTTGTTCCATTGTTGTTCGAATACCACAAGCCACCCGATGCATAGCCCACATAAAACTCATGTGGTGCGTCAGGATTTACGGCAAGATCGACAACCCGACCACTCATTACACTAGGTCCAATATTGACAAAGGGGAGTTTGCCAACTAGCGATTGAGATGTTATACGATCTAAAGTAAGTGTCGATTCAAGTAGGTCTTTGGACGTGGTAGCAGCGGGCTGAGCAAAAGCAACTACCACTCCAAAAATAAATAAAAGGTTCTTCATGGTGTTTATTTTACTGTGAAGATAAATTTTTTTTACTTTACAGTATGAAATACAATCCCCTCCCCTCGTCTGTTTTTGCGAAAAACCGTCAACGATTTATCGCACAGTTAAAGCCAAACAGCATTGCCGTGTTTAATTCCAATGACATCTACCCTGTTAGTGCAGACAGCACTCTACCATTTGAACAACACCGCGACTTGTTTTACCTCACCGGTATTGATCAAGAAGAAACCATTTTGGTTCTCTGTCCAGACGCCAAAGACCCTGCTCTTCGCCAAGTGGTTTTTGTTCGTGAAACCAATACACATATCGCTGTTTGGGAAGGCCATAAACTCACCCAAGCAGAAGCCACCAAGGTGTCAGGGATTTCGACTGTGAAATGGACATCTAAATTTCAAGATCATTTTTTGTCCTTGGCAAAAGAATTCAACAACATTTATATCAATACCAATGAACACTATCGTGCAAGTGTGGAAACACAGACCCGAGAAGATCGGTTTATTAACTGGTGTAAAGAACAACTCCCCAAGCACAGCTACAACAAAAGCAACTTTATCTTACAAGGATTACGTGCAGTAAAGTCACCCGAAGAAATTGGACATATCCAAACTGCCTGTTCCATCACCGAAAAGGGATTTCGACGTGTTTTAGGCTTTGTCAAACCGGGTGTTTGGGAATATGAAATCGAAGCCGAATACGCCCATACGTTTTTGAGAAACCGATCCAAAGGCTTTGCATACACGCCTATTATTGCCTCGGGTGCCAATGCTAATGTGTTGCACTATATCGAAAACAATCAAGAGTGTAAAGCTGGTGATTTGTTATTGATGGATGTCGCGGCGGAGTATGGAAACTACTCCTCTGATATGACACGAACTATTCCCGTTTCAGGTCGATTTAGCAAACGTCAGCGTGCGGTCTATAAGGCGGTATTACGTGTAAAGGAAGAAGCCACCAAACTCCTTGTGCCAGGAGCCTATTGGAATGCATACCATGAGGAAGTAGGCAAGCTAATGTCTGCAGAATTATTGGGCTTGGGCTTACTGGACAAGGCTGATATACAAAACGAAACGAAGAAGTCACCCGCCTATAAAAAATACTTTATGCATGGCACCTCCCATCACTTAGGTCTCGACACCCATGACTACGGAGTACTCGACCAGCCCATGGGTGCTCATATGGTTTTTACCGTAGAGCCAGGCATCTATATCCCCGATGAGGGCTTTGGGATTCGGCTAGAGGACGACGTGGTGATACAAGCCCAAGGCGAGCCCTTGAATTTGATGAAAAATATTCCAATAGATCCCGACGAAATTGAGGGGTTGATGAATACTTAAAACGCTTTCCAGCCCTGTGCTTTTAGGGGAATTACTTCCTCCGCGCGGGTAACCAATGAAGGTTCAGTGCCTTTGGCAGTCATATGTCCAATGACCGTGAGGTTTGGATTGCCTTTTATTTTTGTAAAATCGCCTTGTTTAATCGTAAAAAGCAACTCATAGTCTTCGCCTCCACTTAGGGCAATGGTTGTGCTGTCGAGGCTAAATTCCTCACACACATTGATAAACTGCGGGTCTAGTGGAATTTTATCCTCATAAAGGCGACAACCCACTTCGCTTTGCTTGCAAAGATGCATGACCTCAGAAGACAAACCATCGCTTATGTCAATCATAGATGTAGGACGCACCTTTAGGTCTTGCAGCAAGGAAATCACATCTTTTCGTGCTTCGGGCTTGAGTTGACGCTCCACCAAATAGCTGTAAGGTTCAAGATCGGGTTGGTGTTTGGGATTGGCTTTAAACACTTCGTTTTCACGTGCGAGAACTTGCAAGCCCATATAGGCTCCTCCGATATCCCCGCTCACCACCAAAAGGTCATTTTCAGAAGCACCGCTTCGCAACACTGCCCCTGTTTTTGGGGCTGTCCCCAAAGCCGTTACAGATAACTGTAAGCCCTGCTGTGAAGAGGTCGTGTCTCCACCCACCAGATCCACACCGTAGGTCTTACATGCCAAGTGGATTCCTGCATATAATTCCTCAACCGCTTCAAGCGGAAAGCGATTTGAAACGGCTAGAGACACCAATACTTGTGTTGCCTGAGCCCCCATCGCATAAATATCAGACAGGTTCACAACCACTGCCTTATACCCTAAGTGTTTAAGTGGCATAAAGGCAAGATCAAAGTGTATGCCTTCAATAAGCATATCGGTACTGACGATGGTTTCACCATCGTGTTTAAGTACCGCAGCATCGTCACCTATACCCAAAACGGTTGACGGCAAACTAGTAGTTGCTGATTTGGTGAGATGGTCGATTAGGGCAAACTCCCCCAAGCTGTCAAGTGGAGTTTTGGTGGGTTCTTTGTTCTCAAGCATGCGGCAAAATTAGCGTTTTTTTAGTCCATCACAAAGATTCGTCAGAGGTAAACATGAGCAGTAAATTAATCAAAAAGCAATTGTCGAATCGCCGATAAAAAACGAATCGTTTACTCTTTCCTCTGTTTTTCAGGTTGGGTGTTTTGGTTTTTATTAGTAAAAAATCATTACTGTTTAACAAGAATGGAGATGTGGGGGGATGGAGAGCTGAAACGCGAAATAAAAGTGAATTGCTATTGACGAATAACTATTAATGGTTAGACTCGTTCGCGACCAATCACCAGGCGTTGACAGACCTATTTCGATATCCTTATAAAGTGTTATATTTGTACACACAAAACACCTCGAATAACCGCAATGATAAAAGTGTCTACACAAGCTCGAGAACAAGTCGCACAGATGATGCAATCAGATGGATACGACATCCGTGATTCTTTTGTGCGTGTTGGCGTTAAAAGTGGAGGATGTTCGGGGCTGTCATATGAGTTGGAATTTGACAATTCTTTAGGAGATGATGATAAACTATTTGAAGACAATAATGTGCGTATTGTTGTGGACAAAAAGAGTTTTCTTTATCTCGTCGGAACTACCCTTGAATATTCAGGCGGTCTTAACGGCAAAGGCTTTGTATTTAACAATCCCAATGCCAATCGCACCTGCGGGTGTGGAGAGAGTTTTTCACTATAAAACAGTTTTGCTATGGCCTATACGGAAGAAGAATTAAAAAAAGAACTCGAATCCAAGGAGTATGCCTATGGGTTCTACACTGATATTGAGTCGGATACTTTTCCGATTGGATTGAATGAAGATATCGTTCGAGCGATTTCAAAACGCAAAAATGAGCCAAATTGGATGACCGAATGGCGCTTGGAGGCCTATCAGTCATGGACTGAGATGGAAGAACCCGATTGGGCCAATGTGGATTATCCTAAACCAGACTTTCAAGCCATTTCCTATTATTCTGCGCCAAAAACTGCTCCGAAATACAATAGCTTAGACGAAGTTGATCCTGAACTTTTGGATACGTTCAAAAGATTGGGTATTTCAATTGATGAACAAAAAAAGCTAGCTGGTGTTGCGGTTGACATCGTGATGGACTCGGTATCGGTGGCAACCACCTTCAAGGAAACACTTGCAGAAAAAGGCATTATTTTTTGTTCAATTTCAGAAGCTATCAAAGAATACCCCAACTTAGTGCGAAAATACATTGGTACAGTAGTGCCTAGAAAAGACAATTACTACGCTGCGCTTAATTCGGCTGTTTTTTCAGATGGGTCGTTTTGCTATATTCCTAAAGGGGTCCGTTGCCCGATGGAACTCTCCACCTATTTCCGCATCAACCAAGCGGGAACGGGGCAATTTGAACGCACACTAGTTATTGCAGACGAGGGTAGTTATGTAAGCTACTTGGAAGGCTGCACTGCTCCTGCGCGAGACGAGAATCAACTGCACGCCGCAGTCGTTGAGTTGGTTGCACACGACCATGCAGAAATCAAATACTCTACCGTTCAAAATTGGTATCCTGGCGATGCGGACGGCAAAGGTGGGGTTTTCAATTTTGTGACCAAGCGTGGTATTTGCCATAGAAGCGCAAAAATCTCATGGACGCAAGTCGAAACAGGATCTGCAGTAACATGGAAATATCCATCTTGTATTTTGAAAGGCGACGACAGCATCGGAGAATTTTATTCAATTGCCGTGACCAACAATCGTCAGCAAGCCGACACCGGAACTAAAATGGTACACTTGGGCAAGCGCACAAAAAGCACCATCATTTCTAAAGGAATTTCTGCAGGAACCTCGCAAAACAGTTACCGTGGATTGGTCAAAATCAGTCCTCGCGCCGATGAAGCTCGCAACTTTTCCCAATGCGATTCCCTTTTGATGGGCAACAAATGTGGTGCACATACGTTTCCATACATAGAAGTAGGAAATAAATCGGCGCAAATCGAACACGAAGCCACAACGAGTAAAATCGGTGAAGACCAGATCTTTTATTGTAACCAACGTGGCATCGACACCGAAAAAGCCATTGCGTTGATTGTAAATGGCTTTAGTAAAGATGTCCTTAATAAACTCCCAATGGAATTTGCTGTGGAAGCGCAAAAACTTCTTGAGATTTCACTCGAAGGATCTGTTGGATAAATAAACTTAAAAAAATGAAAATTCGCATTCTTCCATTTACTTTTTTACTGCTTTTCGCAGCATGTACCACACAGCCAAAAACCGAAACATCCATATTGTCAGGTGAGTTTTTATACTACAATGACGCTGCGGTTCTCAATACTGGATCAGCAATCTTTGGTGCTGTTATTGATGACAAACTTCACGAGCTCCACCAAATGGTTGCCCCAATACAAAAAGATAGTTTTGACATGGTGCAAGTCTATTTGAAAGGAATCATCATAGAAAATACAGATGATGGCTGGCCACAACTGGTGCAGATCATAGAAATTGACTCTGTATCGCCGTCCAAACTACAAACAAATCAACTAATTGAAATCCGATCGGAATAATATGCTAAGTATAGATAATCTCCATGCCCAGGTAGAAGGAAAGGGCATCCTCAAAGGAATCAACCTTGATGTCAAACCGGGTGAAGTGCATGCAATAATGGGTCCAAACGGATCGGGTAAAAGCACACTGTCGACTGTGATTGCAGGACATGAGGATTACGAAGTGACGGATGGCACCCTTCTTTTTCAGGGAAGCGACATCAGTGATCTTAGCGCCGACGAACGAGCGCACCTTGGTGTGTTTTTGTCTTTCCAATATCCAGTTGAAATTCCAGGAGTGACGGTGACAAATTTTATCAAAACAGCGATAAACGAGACTCGTAAAGGGCAAGGTTTGGAAGAAATGCCAGCCAATGTGATGCTCAAAAAAATCAAAGAAAAAGCGAAATTACTTTCGATTGATACCCAATTTCTATCGCGCTCATTGAACGAAGGTTTTTCCGGGGGAGAAAAAAAACGAAATGAGATTTTTCAACTCGCAATGCTCGAACCCAAACTCGCAATTCTGGACGAAACCGACTCTGGACTCGATATTGACGCCTTACGTGTGGTTGCCAACGGGGTTAACACTCTTCGTAGTAAAGACAACGCCATTATAGTGATTACGCACTACCAACGCCTGTTGGACTATATCGTGCCTGATTTTGTGCACGTGCTTCACGAGGGTAAAATTGTAAAGTCTGGCGGTAAAGAACTCGCACTTGAGCTTGAAGAAAAAGGATACGATTGGATCAAACAAGCGATGTAATGGATTTACAAGAAAAACTTGTCGCTTCCTATATGGCTCAAACCTCTTCGACTGAAGATTTGTCTGCTATTGCCAAAATTAGATCTTCGGCGATAGAAACTTTTGAACAACAGGGATTTCCCACCAAAAAAATGGAAGAGTGGAAATATACCCCTCTCAACAAACTCGTCAAGACTGATTATACTGTATTTCCAAAAAAAACCAAAAACCTAACCCTCGACGACGTTCAGCCATATATCCTTCACGATGTAGACACCTACAAAATTGTGTTTGTCGATGGGGTTTACAGTGCGTTTCTTTCCGAAACCACGCATGAAGGTATGGACGTCTGCTTGATGTCTGCAGCACTAAGTCAGCCTAAATATCGAAAGGTCATTGAGACCTATTTTGATACTGCTACTGACTCCGAAGATTCGTTTACGGCGCTCAATACTGCCTTTGGACGGGAAGGTGCTTTTATACATATCCCCAAAAAGAAAGTCGTTGAAAAGCCAATTCAGATTATTCATTTTTCTACGGGGGTCAACCAAAATCTCATGCTACAACCCCGCAACCTGATTGTTGCGGATCAACAGGCAGAAGTGCAAATTATCGAACGTCACCAAAGTCTAAGCGATACCGAGGTGTTTACCAATGTTGTTACCGAAATTTTTACGCACAAAGGTGCGCAAGTAGATTATTACAAAATCCAAAACGATCACGAAGAAGCTTCTCTAGTCGATAGCACGTACATCGTCCAACAAAAACACTCTCATGCCAAAGTGCATACTTTTTCGTTTGGCAGCCGATTTGTTCGCAACAACCTGCATTTTTACCATAAGGATGAGGCGATTCAATCCACGATGAAAGGAATAACGCTTGTAGAAGGAAAACAACTGGTCGATCACCACACGTTGGTTCACCACGCACACCCCAATTCTGAAAGCCATCAAGAGTATAAAGGGATTTATGATGGGCAAGCAACCGGCGTTTTTAACGGGAAAATCGTTGTGGAACAAGAAGCTCAAAAAACAAACGCTTTTCAGCAAAACAACAATATCCTGATGAGCGACAAAGCCACAATCAACACCAAGCCACAGTTGGAGATTTTTGCAGATGATGTCCGCTGTACCCATGGCTGTACGATTGGTCAGCTGGATGAAACAGCTTTGTTTTATCTCCAAACACGTGGGATTCCTCAAAAGGAAGCTCGTGCCCTTTTGACTTATGCGTTTGCCAACAATGTCCTGGCGAGTGTTACGATCCCTGCCGTAAAAATGAGAATCAACGCGCTGATCGCAAAAAAATTGGGCGTGAATCTTGGATTTAATCTCTAGAAAATGACTTTGGATCTTACAAAAATTCGTGCGGATTTCCCTATACTATCTCGAAAAGTCAATGGGCAACCATTGGTGTATTTGGACAATGCAGCAACATCACAAACCCCAAAACAAGTGATTGATGTGATCGCCGATTATTATCAGCGTTATAACGCAAACATTCATCGTGGGGTACACACGCTTAGTCAAGAAGCGACCGACAAATTTGAGGAAGCGCGCAAAACTGTTCAAGATCATTTTGGGATTGAGAAAACACACGAAATTATATTTACCCCTGGCACAACCCATAGTATCAATCTCGTTGCTTTTGGTTTTGGTTCCCTACTCAAAACAGGCGATGAAGTCATTGTTTCTGCCCTCGAACACCACGCCAATATCGTGCCGTGGCAAATGATGTGCGAACGCAGTGGCGCTATCCTCCGTGTGATTCCAATGACCGATGCGGGTACGCTTGACATGAAAGCCTATGACAAACTGCTCAACGACAAAACTAAGTTGGTTTTTGTAAACCACGTTTCCAATGCTTTGGGAACGATCAACCCCATTGAGGAGATTATCGAAAAAGCACATGCCATTGGTGCAGCTGTTCTTGTTGATGGTGCGCAAGCCTGTGGGCATATTAAGCCAAATCTCCAGAAACTGAATGTTGATTTCTATACTGTTTCGGCACACAAGCTTTGTGGTCCAACAGGTGTCGGAATCTTGTATGGAAAAGAACATTGGCTCAAAAAGCTTCCTCCCTACCAAGGTGGCGGTGAAATGATTGACGAAGTGACGTTTGAAAAAACAACCTATGCCGATTTGCCGCATAAGTTTGAAGCGGGCACACCCAATATCTGTGGTGGTATTGCTTTTGGGGCCGCTCTGAACTATATGAACGCCGTGGGATTTGAAGCCATTGGTGCGTATGAAGACGAACTACTGAAGAATGCTACTGATAGGCTCTCAAAGATAGAGGGGTTGCGTATCTACGGGGAAACCGAACGCAAAACAGCAGTGATTTCCTTTAACATAGATGATATTCATCCCTACGATATCGGAACATTACTCGATAAAATGGGCATCGCCGTGCGTACAGGACATCATTGCGCTCAACCCATTATGGATTACTACAAAATTCCAGGAACAGTACGTGCTTCCTTTGCCTTTTACAACACCCTCGAAGAAGTGGATCAATTTGTAAATGGTGTGCAAAAGGCGACGGATATGTTACGCTAATTCGTATTTTTGAAGCTCATGACTGTAGAACAAGTACAAAACGAAATCATAGAAGAGTTTTCTCTTTTTGACGATTGGATGCAACGCTATGAGTATATGATTGAGCTAGGCAAGTCCTTGCCGCTGATCGACACACAATACAAAACCGACCAAAACATCATCAAAGGTTGTCAAAGCAAAGTATGGGTACACGCCGACATGGTTGACGAAAAAGTGATCTTTACCGCCGATAGCGACGCCATCATTACCAAAGGCATTATTGCTATTCTGATCCGTGCATTTTCCAACCACAGCCCAAAAGAAATTTTGGAAGCCAATACCAATTTTATTGATCAAATCGGGCTGAAAGAACACTTGTCGCCCACACGAGCCAATGGCTTGGTGTCGATGATCAAACAACTTAAATTATACGCCTTGGCGTATCAAACTCAATTGAACTAATGGAAGATCAACAACTCGGTGACAAAATTGTAAAGGCCCTCAAAACCATTTATGATCCTGAAATTCCAGTGGATATTTACGAACTCGGACTCATTTATGATGTGTTTGTCAACGAAGACCAAGACGTCAAGGTACTGATGACACTCACCACACCAAACTGTCCGGTGGCAGATTCTCTTCCGCAAGAAGTCAAAGACAAAGTTGCTTCGTTGGAAGAAGTAAGAGAAGCCGAAGTAGAGCTCACTTTTGATCCACCATGGACACGTGATTTGATGAGTGAAGAAGCCAAACTCGAACTCGGATTCTTATAAAATGACTATCGTAAACCGTGTCGCTACTAGCGGGCTCATCAATTTAGACCCCGCCACACTCATAAAGGATGTTTCTGTCACGGTCCTTGCACTAGCAGACTTTATGGGCAAAGAACCTATCCTTCGAGAAAAACCTTTTCGGGAGGCACTCAAAACACATGATTGGTCAACATATAAAAATCAGTATGTTGCCATTCATATGGATGAAGACACCATTGTGCCACAGTGGACACCCATGCTGATGACAGCAAAACTCCAGTCGGTTGTTAAAGGAGTTTGTTTGGGAAATCTTGAAGATGCGTTTTCATTGGCCTATAATGACGCGATTCAACAACTCGATTTTAAGAAATTTACCGGCAAAAATGTCATTGTGAAAGGGTGTAGTGACGGGGCAGTACCCAACTGGGTCTATGTCCGTTTGATGAAGGAGCTACAACCATACGCCAACCGTATTTCGTATGGCGAGGCTTGTTCATCTGTACCTTTGTTTAAACGGTAGCTTTTTGTAGTTTTACCCCTTTATTTATTCGATTCAATGAACAAGATTTTCCCCATTCTTTTTCTGCTTTTCTCTTTTTTGGGTGTTCAACAAGCTAGAGCCCAAGACAGTGTTTCAATAACTCCCGAAACCTGGAAGTTTTCTGGTCATTTCAATTTGCTTGTCAACCAAGCCTCTTTTAGCAAATGGGCGTCAGGAGGGGTCAACAGCGTGTCGCTGGGACTCAACATCAACTATGATATCAGCTATTACGAAAATGGATGGTCATGGGATACCAAATGTGTAGGCAAATATGGATTGAGCTATATTGAAGGAGATACCTTTTTAAAAAAAATCAATGACCGTCTTGAAGGAAACTCCTTGCTTGGAAAAGAATTTTCAAACACTTGGAGTTATTCGACAATTCTAAATTTTAAATCCCAATTTGCACGAGGATACTCCTTTGGTAAGAATGAAGAGGGGGAAGAAACACGTTTACTTCGCACCCATTTATTTTCACCTGCCTATCTGCAATTTGGTGTGGGGCTCTACTGGAAAAAATCGTCAAAACTGTGGGTGAACATTGCGCCATTTACTCAGCGAATCACTTTTGTTAGTCGTAAGTTCACGCAAGACCTTGGAGAAGGAGAGGCCTATTTCGGGGTGCGTAAAGGCGACAATCACTTGTTTGAATTGGGCGCCTCCGTTTCAGGATTTCACAGCTTTGAACCCATGGAAAACCTGGTTTTAGAAAACCGCTTAGCTCTTTACTCCGACTATCTAGGAATTACCGAAAATATCGATTTTGACTACACCTTGATTGCAAAGATGAAGGTCAACGAGTATAT
>JABHGH010000110.1 GCA_018672145.1 Flavobacteriaceae bacterium | reverse complement strand
CCTTCAATAATTGCTTGACTTAATTTCACAGGATCATTTAAAAATGGTGACTTGACTCCTCTTTTTTGAGCTTCGGTAAAAAGCTTTCTGAAAACTTCAGGAAAGCAAGTGGTTTTATTTCCATTTAGTGCATGAAGCAGGGTGGTTTTCCCACTTCCCGGCGCACCAGTCAATACATATCGTTTGTGAGTAATCATCTGATGTGCCAATTTACAATTTTTGTTGTTTAGTTCTTCCTTAAAAAGGATATCTTTGTAGCCATGTCAAATGCATCACAAACATCAATGTTTTATGATCGTCTTCGTGGTCAGCTCGCTGATTCTGCGCAATGGCCTTCTAATTATTTGTTTAAGTTCATTCTTCCCTCAGATGACCAGAAGAAAGACGCACTTAAAGTGATTTTTAAAAACAATCCTGTTCGTTTTTCAGAACGAAGCTCCTCGAAAAAAAAATACGTTAGTATTTCTATTGAGGGTGTTTTTAAATCACCAGATGAAATCATCGAGAAGTATCAACAAGTTGCTCAAATCGAGGGCGTGATTCAGTTGTGATCTAATTTTAGTATTTTTACGTTAAATTTAATATATACCATTGGACGATACTCTTCAATACAACACACAAAGATCTCCTTTACGAATTCCTGAATATGGACGACACATTCAAAAAATGGTCGACCAAGCTTTGGATCAGCCGGACAAAGAGGAGCGTAACAAAATGGCGAATGCTATCATTGGTGTGATGGGAAATCTAAATCCACATCTTCGTGATGTGCCTGATTTTCAACACAAATTATGGGATCAATTGTTTATTATGTCTGACTTTTCTCTTGACGTTGACTCTCCATATCCAATTCCTGAGAAAGAGGTCTTGGCCGCTAGACCTGATCCATTGAGTTACCCCCAAAATTTTCCGAAGTATCGTTTTTATGGAAATAACATCAAACGTATGATTGATGCGGCAGTTACTTTTTCAGATGGCGATCAAAAAGATGCTCTAATTTATGTGATTGCCAATCACATGAAAAAATGTTTTCTAAACTGGAACAAAGACACCGTTGAGGATGCAGTAATCTTCAACCATCTGTTTGAAATTTCCAATGGTCAGATTGATTTAAAGAAATCGGAAGAAACGCTCACTAATTCTGATGAACTTATACGTCTTAGTAACAAACGTTTTGGCCGCCAGAAACCCCATCAAAATAATAAAAATAATAAACACAAAAAATATCGCTCTAAGCGTCTCAAGTAAACTATGGGAACATTTGTTGTAGAAGGAGGTAAGTCCCTTTCCGGTACTATCGAACCACAGGGAGCAAAAAATGAAGCCCTTCAAATTCTCTGTGCAGTCCTACTCACTGCTGATCCAGTTGAAATTTCAAATGTACCTGACATTGTAGACATCAACAAGCTGTTTGTTATTCTTCAGTCGTTGGGTGTTAGCGTCGAAAAGAAAAACCGAAACACTTATATTTTTCAGGCCAATAACATCAATCTAGATTACCTTACGTCTGAAGATTTTAAGAAAGACGGACGCAAAATCAGAGGGTCTATTATGTTGGTAGGTCCTTTGCTTACACGCTTTGGTAAAGGTTATATTCCTAGACCAGGCGGTGATAAGATTGGAAGACGCAGAGTTGACACTCATTTTGAAGGTTTTGTTAAACTTGGTGCTGACTTCAATTATGATCGTGAAAATCATTTCTATACGGTTGAAGCAACTCGCTTAAAAGGTGCCTATTTGTTGATGGATGAGGCCTCGGTTACAGGGACAGCAAACTTGGTAATGGCGGCTGTTTTAGCAGAAGGTACTACCACTATTTATAACGCAGCTTGTGAACCCTATCTACAACAGTTATGCAATATGCTCAATAGCATGGGCGCGAAAATCACTGGGATTGGTTCCAATAGACTAACGATTGAAGGGGTAGAAAGTTTGTCAGGAACAAAACACCGTATCCTCCCCGATATGATTGAAATTGGGAGTTGGATTGGTCTTGCAGCACTCACGAAAAGCGAACTTACTATCAAAAATGTTTCTTGGGAATACTTGGGGCAAATTCCCTCTGTTTTTGGCAAGTTGGGTATTCAAATTGAGAAACGAAAAGATGATATTTTCATTCCATCTCACGCAGATGGCTATGAAGTGCAAGATTTTATCGATGGATCAATATTGACCATTTCTGATGCTCCTTGGCCAGGGTTTACACCTGATTTGTTGAGCATTATCCTCGTTGTAGCTACGCAAGCTAGAGGCAGTGTCTTGATCCATCAAAAGATGTTTGAAAGCAGGCTGTTTTTTGTTGACAAGCTCATTGACATGGGTGCGAAAATTATTCTTTGCGATCCTCATCGCGCTACAGTTATTGGTCATGACTTTAAGTCCACTCTCAAATCTACGACAATGACCTCGCCAGATATTCGTGCAGGCATATCGTTGCTCATTGCTGCCCTTTCTGCCAAAGGAACGAGCACGATTCATAACATCGAACAAATCGATCGTGGATATGAGAATATTGATGAAAGATTACGAGGGATCGGCGCAAATATCAAAAGAATTTAGTCACGCTTTTCAATAGTCATTTAGCGCTTAGACACTTTGTTGTTGCTAATTCCTCTCTGACGACTACACCTAAACCGTTTCACATCTTCCCCTCTGTTTTTTGCATGTTTTGTTTTTCGCCCTTGGACACGTGCGCGCCAAAGTCGAAAACTGGATGGTTTTAGGGTATTCCTCATCAGGGTTATGACCTCTTGTTCTTTGATGCCAAATTGAAAAAGAATAGCATCAAATGGAGTTCGATCTTCCCACGCCATTTCTACAATACGATCAATTTCCTTAAGATTAAAATCCTTTTTTCTCATGTCAGTTAATATTTCTTGTTTAGAAATCATCTGGCTTTGTGATGATATCATACGCACGTTCCTTAATCGCTGCTAGCTCCTCGGGGTTTATCTTTTGAAGTAAGTTAAACATCATCCCCATTCTATTGTTGTTTTTTAATAAACCACGTTTATCGTCTAAAAAATTCCAATACAAGCTATTAAATGGACATGCATCATCGCCCAAACGCTTTTTGTTGTTATAACTACAAGACTTACAATAATTACTCATTTTATTGATGTAAGACCCAGATGACACATAAGGCTTAGTAGCGACCATACCGCCATCAGCATATTGACTCATTCCTCGAGTGTTTGGTAGTTGAACCCATTCTATGGCATCCGCATAAATTCCCAAATACCATTTATCAACCGCATCAGGATTGGTTTGTGTTAAGAGCGCAAAATTTCCTGTGATCATCAGACGCTGGATATGATGTGCATATGCATGTTCAAGACTGTTTTCTATTGTGGTGCGCAAACAGTTCATCTTTGTTTTTCCAGTCCAAAAGAAGTCAGGCAGGGGATTGGTATTTTCTAATTGATTTAATGTTTTGTATGTTGGCATTTCTTTCCAATACAATCCGCGGATGTATTCGCGCCAGCCTAATACTTGCCGAACAAAGCCTTCGACTTGAGATAATAAAATCTTTTTTTCGTCTTTTCGATATGCTGTAATTACTTCGTTGATGACTTCCAAAGGATGAAGTATTTTCACGTTAAGTGCAAATGATATTCGTGCATGAAACAAATTGGTTTCCTCTTGGTGCATAGCATCTTGAAAAGTACCGAAATGGGTAAGAAGATGATCACAGAAGTATGTAAGTTGTCTCAAACTTTCTTCACGGTCCATTGGAAATAAAAAAGAGTCATATGAAATTGTCCCTATCGTTTCTACGCCATTGTCTTGTAGCATTTTTGCAATTGCTTTAACATCATTGACTTTGGGAACGTAAGGAGGGGGGATCGATGGAGTTCCGTTCCATTTATTTCGATTGAATTTGTCATAGTTCCATGAGCCTCCTTCTGGCTGGTCGGCAATCATAAGGATATTCATCTTTTTGCGCATATATCGATAGAAAAACTCCATGACCCATTTCTTTTTTCCTTTAAAAAAATGACCCATCTCGTCACGAGTAGTTAAAAAATGCTCAGTGTCATACGCCTTAGTCGAAATCGAAACACTTTTCGTATACGCAGAAAGTTGCTCGTCTAGCCGATACTCATCAGGTAGCTGATAAGCAAATGAATCTGCATGTAGTAGATCAATCACTTTGTTCAGATTCTTTTTTAAGTCTTGTTCGTTTTCTGGATCATCGAGCGCGTAATACAAAAAACGATGACCTTCTTTTTCAAGTGATCGCGCAAAACTTCTCATTGCTCCAAAAAATGCGACAACTTTTTGAATGTGATGCTTCACATAGTTGGTTTCTTGTCGCATTTCAAACATGGCATAAACCACGTCATTATTCACGTCATCAAACCAGCTGTGTTCTTTATTTAGTTGATCGCCAAGTAAAAGTCTTACCTCCATTAGAATAGTGTTTCTTGCAGCCACAATGACTGGTATTTTCTTTTTCCGTCGTAACGCTCTGCCTGTAAGCTAACATTAAAAATGCGGTCTCTCGGATCGTTACCTACTCCGGCATTGTACATCCAATTACCATAATTGCTGTGGACATCGTAGTCAACCAACATAGTCTCAAAATATGCTGCTCCCCAACGCCAATCAATTTTAAGTGTTTTCGCCAAATAACTTGCTACATTTTGCCGTCCCCGGTTACTCATAAACCCCGTCTTATTGAGCTCAATCATGTTTGCATTCACAAAAGGTTCTGCTGTTGTGCCATGCATCCATTTCATAAATGTATGATTATCTTTTGTCCAGTTGTACTCTCTATCTTTTATTCCTCCAATAAAGAAAATTTTGTTGCCATGTTTTAGGGAGACATATTTGAAATAATCCCTCCAAAGAAGTTCGAAAATCAACCAATATGTAGATTGATTTTTTGTGACTGTTTCTTCATATTCTTTCACTGACCAATAAATGGCCTTAGCAGATAATGAACCATTCGCTAGCCAAGGGGAAAACTTTGAGCTATAATCCGTACCTAACAAACCATTTCTTGTTTTTTTATAGAATGATAATTTTTTTGTTTTCCATAAATAGTACGAAAGTCTTTCTTTGGCGACTTTGCTACCACCCGAATAAGGAAACGCACTTTTTGGGTGACAAGTAAACCGAGAAAACCCTATATCTTCCATTGTAGGAATTTTTGTCTCAGCGTGTTTTAGGTTGTCAGTTTCAAGAATCCTACAATTTGGTGTCATAGGGCGTACTTGTACCTTCTTTTCACAAATCTTTCTAAAAACAGTAAATACTTCAGGTAAATCATAAATGTCAATGGGCATATCATCAGGATGAAAGAGAAATTGATCATATGTCCGGTGTACCGTTATTTCGTTCGGAATGAAACCTTCTTGTGTTCGCTCTTCTTTTGTCCATTCATGTTGGAAATAAATATCACTGATCTTATTTGCTTTACAGATTTCCTTCATGGCAGTCCCATCATCAATTTGTACAAGCAAAGGGATGTTTAACGTTTGAAGATCTTTTTTCAAATCGTTTAGCGATTCCAAAATAAACTGCGCTCTAAATCTTTCCATTTTTTTAAACCCGAGCGCTGTTTTTGAAAACCAATGCTTAGGGAGCAAAAACAATCCAATAACCTTGTTGTGGTTGTTGGTTGCATTGTATAGCGATTGATTGTCGCTGACCCGAAGGTCATTACGAAACCATACTAAAGCTGTTTTTTGTTCCTCTTGCATTTTTTACTACAATATTTGACGTCTTTCCAGTTTTTTGCCCATTTTTTTCGCCAGCTAAATGGAAGCTCACAGACAACACATCGTTTTGATGGAAGATCTGTTTTTTTTACACCTTTCATCGATTAAGGGCTGACTTATAAGTGTCTAGACAGCGATCTCGTGCTGCTTTGTGATCTACTATAGGAGATGGATAGCTCGGACTTTCATAATCGGGCACCCATCTTTTAATGTAGATATGGTTTTTATCAAATTTTTTGATTTGCTCAGTGGGGTTAAATATCCGAAAATATGGGGCAGCATCTACGCCACATCCCGCAACCCATTGCCAATTCCCTACATTGCTTGCCATTTCATAGTCCAGAAGTTTTTCCGCAAAATAGGCCTCGCCCCATCTCCAATCAATGAGCAGGTGCTTACACAAAAAACTCCCGACCAACATACGAACCCGGTTATGCATAAATCCAGTCTCGTTGAGTTCTCTCATTCCTGCGTCAACAAAAGGATAGCCAGTTTTTCCTTCACACCAGCGTTTGAATTCTTTTGGATCGTTTCGCCACTCGATTCTATCGTATTGTGGTTTGAAACTGTTTTTTTCTGTATCAGGGAAATGCCATAATATCTGCATAAAAAACTCTCGCCAAATCAACTCTTTTAAAAATGTTTCATTTTTAGATTGTAACGCTTTGACAACCGCTTGTCGCACACTAATTGTTCCAAATCGCAGGTGTGCACCTATTTTTGATGTGCCTGAGACCGATGGTGTGTTTCGGTTGGCTTCATAGTTTT
>JABHGH010000108.1 GCA_018672145.1 Flavobacteriaceae bacterium | reverse complement strand
AGGATTTGTTGTTGATGGGGAACCTTTTGTGGCATTTGGGGACTATAAGCTCAATGAAGATTCGAATGGGTTCGTAACGAGTGTTGATCTCTATTTTGAAATAGAAGGTTTTACCATAACCATTGCCAGCTTAACGAATGTTGTCGTCATTGAAGAAAATAATGAGATTTTTGCCACTTTTACCATCGAATTACAAGTGCCTGATGAATTTGAAATTTGCAACGATCTTGAAGGGATATATTCCGGAGAGAAAGAAGAGGCTATGGACGAAAGCTATACTTCAGATATAAATTCAAACCATTATCTATTAGTCCACACATGGACGTTAACGAGCGTAATTGAGGACGGTAAGGACATCACTTCAGACTTTTACGCAGATGTATGTTATGATTATAATCCCGAAACAGATGATGAAGAGTTTGTGGAAGGATGTACACCAGCGACAAATATATCGCTTACTTTTTCTTCCTACGGTACTTACACATTTATGGAAACAGGAAGCTCAGAAGGTATGTTTATTGAAACTGATACTTGGAGTTGGTATGACGACAGTCAAACTTCCTTTTATGTGGGCAACCTAGACGAAAATTTTATAATAACTATTGAATCAATAAACGAAAGTGATGTGGTGTTTTCTGCAGAAGAAGATGGTATGACAGTTCTATATAATTTCAATAGGTAATAACCTAAACGATATCTTTATAAAAGCCTTGCATAACTGTGAGGCTTTTTTTTATCAAAATTGACTGTGCTTTTTGCAAAAGCCAAGCAATACTAATTGGTGGATAGATTTTGGTTTTATATTATTCTTTTAAAAAAAGAAAATACTTGAAAACAAAAAAACCCTCCTGATGGAGGGTTTAATTTTGTTTAAGCCTCGCCAGGAGGGCCAAAATTGAGTGGAATGGGCGGTTGCTCATAATCCTTGATTTCTCCGTGTGCGCTTTCGAAGCGCTGCACGTTTTCATCGAGTGCTTTTAAAAAGCGTTTGGCGTGCTGAGGAGTAAGGATAATGCGTGAGCGCACCTTTGCTTTAGGAGAGCCGGGCATTACATTGATAAAATCGACAACAAACTCAGAAACGGAGTGGTTGATAATTGCTAGATTTGAGTAGGTTCCCTGTGCGGTTTCCTGATCTAACTCAATGTTGATTTCCTTTTTCTTATTGTCGCTCATTCAGCATTCAGATTAAACTCCTTTTTGGCTAATAGCTCTTCATACTCATCCGTAAAGCCGACAATAATGTCATTGAATGCTCGATTTCCTGTTCCTGCAGGAATCTTATGTCCAACAATTACATTCTCTTTTAATCCCTCTAGCGTATCAACTTTACCACTAACCGCAGCTTCGTTGAGTACTTTGGTTGTCTCTTGGAAGGATGCCGCCGAAATAAACGATTTTGTTTGAAGGGAAGCACGCGTAATTCCTTGTAGAATTGGTGTTGCTGTAGCATTGACTGCATCACGAGCTTCAACCAAGGCCTTGTCATCACGACGCAACAAAGAGTTTTCGTCACGCAATTGACGTGCACTTACAATCTGTCCTGCTTTGAGGTTTTCAGAATCTCCAACCTCAGTAACTACCTTACAACCAAAGAGCTGGTCGTTTTCGATGATGAAATCATACTTGTGTACCAATTGATTTTCAAGGAAAATCGTATCTCCAGAATCTTCAATTCGTACTTTACGCATCATCTGGCGGACAACAACCTCGAAGTGCTTATCATTGATTTTCACACCTTGTAAACGATATACCTCTTGAACCTCGTTGACCAAGTATTGTTGGACAGCCGCAGGGCCTTTGATGTTAAGAATGTCATTTGGAGTAATGGCACCATCAGAAATTGGCATTCCTGCCTTGACAAAGTCATTTTCTTGCACCAAGATCTGGTTGGATAGTTTTACCAAGTATTTCTTGATTTCACCAGTCTTCGACTCCACAATAATTTCGCGATTACCACGCTTAATTTTCCCGAAGGACACCACACCATCAATCTCAGAAACAACTGCAGGATTTGATGGGTTACGTGCTTCAAAGAGCTCCGTTACTCGTGGAAGACCTCCCGTAATATCACCTGATTTGGCAGACTTACGTGGAATTTTCACCAAGATTCTTCCTGATTCGATAGACTCACCATCATCAACAATAATGTGAGACCCAACAGGAAGGTTATACGACTGAAGCGTATTTCCTTTTTTGTCTTGAATTAGTAATGTTGGGATAAGCTTTTTGTCTCTAGATTCAGTGATTACCTTCTCTTGAAAGCCTGTTTGCTCATCAATCTCAACTTGGAATGTAACACCCTGTTGGATGTTTTCATATCCAATTTTACCACCGAATTCAGAAACAATAACTCCGTTGTATGGATCCCATCGACAGATTTCAGTACCTTTTTTGATTTTCTGACCGTTTTTCACAGAGATAAATGATCCATAAGGAATGATTTTATTACTCAAAGAAATACCAGTTTTACTATCAACAAGTTTGTATTCCGTTGTACGTGAAATCACAACATCAGCGTCGTTTCCGTCAGCGTCTTTACTTGCTACCGTCTTAAGGTCTTCGAGTTCAACTTTCCCATCAAACTTTGCAATGAGCTTGTTCTCTTCAGAAATGTTTCCAGCAATACCTCCAACGTGGAACGTACGGAGTGTAAGCTGTGTACCTGGCTCACCAATGGATTGTGCTGCAATAACACCAACAGATTCTCCAATTTGAACCATCTTTCCGTTAGCCAAGTTACGTCCATAACACTTTGCACAGATTCCTTTTTTGGCCTCACAAGTCAAAGTAGAGCGTACATCTACTTTGTCGATTGGAGAGTTTTCGATGAGTTTAATATGCTCATCCATAATCTCAGTGCCTGCTTCTACGAGCACCTCACCGTCTTTCGGGTTGATGACGTCAAACAATGCTACACGACCAGCTATACGGTCGCCCAGTTTTTCGACAATTTCTTCGTTTTTCTTTAACGCCTCAACAGTAATACCACGTAGGGTTCCACAGTCTTCGGTGTTAACAATCACATCCTGAGCCACATCATGTAAACGACGAGTCAAATAGCCGGCATCTGCCGTTTTTAACGCCGTATCCGCTAGACCCTTACGAGCACCGTGAGTAGAAATAAAGTATTCTAAAATCGAAAGTCCTTCTTTAAAGTTTGAAAGAATCGGGTTTTCGATAATTTCACCCCCACCAGCAGTTGACTTCTTCGGCTTAGCCATCAAACCACGCATACCCGTCAACTGACGGATTTGCTCTTTTGATCCACGAGCACCAGAGTCAAGCATCATATATACCGAGTTGAATCCTTGTTGATCCTCACGAATACGTTTCATCGCAAGTTCGGTCAATGTTGCATTGGCAGATGTCCAGACGTCAATCACCTGATTGTAACGTTCGTTGTTTGTGATAAGACCCATGTTGTAGTTGGCAATAATACCATCTACTTGTCCATTGGCTTCATCGATCAGTTTTTGCTTATCTGCAGGGATAATAATATCTCCTAAGCTAAAGGACAGTCCGCCTTTAAAGGCAAATGAATATCCCATTTCTTTGATCTCGTCCAAGAAAGCTGCTGTTTCTGGAACAGAAGTCACTTTTAAGATGTCTCCAATAATATCACGTAATGATTTCTTGGTCAATACCTCATTAATATAACCTGCTTTTTCGGGAACAACTTGGTTAAACAACACACGCCCAACCGTTGTTTCGATCAACTGGTTTGTGAGTTCCCCTGTATCGTTAAAGTCTTTTGTACGGACTTTAATGATCGCATTTAGATCAACAATCTTTTCGTTAAAAGCTATGTTCACCTCTTCAGCGCTATAGAAAGTAAGCCCTTCTCCTCTGACTGGATGGTCTTTGGTTGACTTACGCGCTTTTGTCATGTAGTATAACCCTAACACCATATCCTGTGAAGGAACCGTAATCGGCGATCCATTCGCAGGGTTAAGAATATTATGGGATGCCAGCATCAGTAATTGAGACTCAAGTATGGCTTCAGGCCCCAAAGGAAGGTGTACTGCCATCTGGTCACCATCAAAGTCGGCGTTGAATGCGGTACATGCGAGTGGGTGAAGCTGAATTGCTTCTCCTTCAATAAGCTTTGGTTGGAAGGCTTGGATACCCAAACGGTGTAATGTGGGTGCACGATTCAAGAGAACAGGATGTCCTTTCAATACATTTTCCAAAATATCCCAAACGACTGGCTCGCGCTTATCAATAATTTTCTTTGCGGATTTAACCGTTTTAACAATCCCTCTTTCGATGAGTTTACGGATGATAAATGGCTTGTAAAGCTCAGCCGCCATATTCTTAGGCAATCCGCACTCAAAAAGTTTTAATTCTGGACCAACAACGATTACAGAACGTGCAGAATAATCAACTCGTTTTCCTAATAAGTTTTGACGGAAACGACCTTGTTTTCCTTTCAATGAATCAGAAAGGGATTTTAATGGACGGTTAGCGTCAGATTTTACAGCAGAAGACTTACGTGTGTTGTCAAACAACGAGTCAACAGACTCCTGCAACATGCGTTTTTCGTTACGTAAAATAACCTCAGGTGCTTTGATTTCGATCAAGCGCTTGAGTCGGTTGTTACGAATGATAACTCTTCGGTATAAGTCATTTAAATCCGATGTCGCAAAACGACCCCCATCTAGCGGCACCAAAGGACGAAGCTCTGGTGGAATGATAGGAATGGCTTTCATAATCATCCATTCTGGTCGATTTTCACGGTTTTTATTGGCATCTCGTAGTGCCTCAACAACCTGAAGGCGCTTTAAAGCCTCTGTCTTTCGCTGCTTAGATGTTTCATTGTTGGCTTTGTCACGCAACTGGTACGAAAGCGCATCCAAGTCTATACGGCTCAACAACTCAATCAGACACTCTGCACCCATCTTAGCAATAAACTTCTCAGGGTCTGAGTCTTCTAGATATTGGTTTTCAGTCGGTAGTTTTTCAAGTGTGTTTAAATACTCTTCTTCCGTAAGGAAATCCATTTTCTGTAGAGGCTCTCCCTCTTCGTTTGTTGCATTTCCAGGTTGGATTACCACATAACGCTCGTAATAGATAATCATATCGAGCTTCTTTGAAGGTAGACCTAAGAGGTAGCCAAGCTTGTTTGGAAGCGAACGGAAATACCAAATGTGTGCAACAGGTACGATAAGACTAATATGCCCTACTCGATCTCTTCGCACTTTTTTCTCGGTGACTTCTACCCCACAACGATCACATACGATTCCTTTATATCGGATACGTTTGTACTTTCCACAGGCACATTCAAAATCCTTAATAGGACCAAAAATACGCTCACAAAAGAGGCCATCTCTTTCAGGCTTGTGGGTACGATAGTTAATCGTTTCGGGCTTTAAAACTTCACCACGTGACTCTGCGAGAATCGTTTCTGGTGATGAAAGACCAATGGAAATTTTGTTAAAACTAATGGGTTGCGGATTGTCGTTAAATCTTGCCATTTTTTGCTGAATGGATTTAATTATTCTTCTAAACGTATGTCGAGTCCAAGACCCTTGAGTTCGTGCATTAACACGTTAAAGGATTCGGGAAGTCCAGGTTTTGGCATAGCTTCTCCTTTTACGATCGTTTCGTATGTTTTTGCACGTCCGACCACGTCATCTGACTTGACCGTTAGTATTTCTTGTAGTGTACTAGAAGCACCATAGGCCTCGAGTGCCCAGACTTCCATTTCACCAAATCGCTGTCCACCAAACTGCGCTTTCCCACCAAGTGGCTGTTGCGTAATGAGTGAGTATGGCCCAATAGAACGTGAGTGCATCTTATCATCCACCATATGACCGAGCTTCAACATGTAGATAACACCTACTGTTGCTGGCTGGTCAAAACGTTCACCTGTTCCTCCGTCATATAGATAGGTATGACCAAATTGTGGAATACCCGCTTCTTTGGAAATCTCATCAACCTGATCGCTTGAAGCGCCGTCAAAAATTGGTGTGGCAAATGTTTTGCCCATCTTTTGACCTGCCCAACCTAAAACGGTCTCATAGATCTGCCCAATGTTCATTCGTGAAGGCACCCCTAATGGATTTAGAACAATATCAACTGGCGTTCCGTCCTCCAAGAAAGGCATATCTTCTTGACGTACAATTCGAGCTACGATACCTTTGTTACCGTGACGACCTGCCATCTTGTCTCCCACCTTAAGCTTACGCTTTTTGGCAATATAGATCTTAGCCAGTTTCAATATTCCTGCTGGCAATTCATCTCCAACAGAAATTGTGAATTTATCACGACGCAATGCACCTTGTAAATCGTTTTCCTTGATTTTGTAGTTGTGCATCAAATTGTTGACCAAACTGTCAATGTGCTTGTCAACTGTCCAAATTCCGCTCACCAAGTGTGCGTAATCATCAACAGAATTGAGCATTTTTAAGGTAAACTTTTTTCCTTTTGGAAGCACTTCCTCGCCCAAATCATTGAATACCCCCTGACAAGTTTTTCCATTGAGCATAGAAAACAACTTTTCAACAAGTAAAGACTTCAACTCCTTAAACTTGACTTCGTATTGCTCATCAAGTTCTAAAAGTTCTTGCTTGTCTTGCGTACGGCGACGTTTGTCTTTTACAATACGAGTAAAGAGTTTTTTATCGATCACAACACCTTCGAGTGATGGTGGTGCTTTTAATGATGCATCTTTGACATCACCTGCTTTATCTCCAAAAATTGCGCGAAGTAACTTCTCCTCTGGGGTCGGATCCGATTCTCCTTTTGGAGTGATCTTACCGATAAGAATATCACCTGCTTTTACTTCTGCACCAACGCGAATCATTCCATTCTCGTCGAGGTCCTTAGTCGCTTCCTCACTTACATTTGGAATATCGTTGGTCAATTCTTCCTTGCCTAGCTTCGTGTCACGAACCTCCAAAGCATATTCGTCGATATGAATCGAGGTGAAAATGTCATTAAGGACAACTTTTTCAGAGATAACAATCGCATCTTCAAAGTTGTATCCTTTCCAAGGCATAAAGGCAACCTTCATGTTTCGCCCTAATGCGAGCTCGCCATTTTGTGTTGCATAACCCTCACATAATACCTGACCTTTTTGCACACGGTCACCGACCTTTACAATTGGTTTTAGGTTGATGGTTGAACCTTGGTTCGTTTTTCTAAACTTAACCAAAGGGTACTCTTTTTCATCCGATTCAAAGCTGATGATTCGATCATCTTCGGTCGAGTTATATTTGATTTTGATCAAGTTAGCGTCGACATAAGTCACAACACCATCGCCTTCTGCGTTGATTAATACGCGTGAATCTTTCGCAACCTGACGTTCGAGGCCTGTACCAACAACGGGTACTTCTGGACGAAGTAATGGTACTGCTTGACGCATCATGTTTGATCCCATCAGTGCACGGTTTGCATCATCGTGCTCAAGGAAAGGAATCAAAGAAGCTGAAATCGAAGCAATCTGATTTGGTGCAACATCCATATAATCAATTTGCGATGGCTCAACAACAGGATAATCTGCTTCTGAACGTGCAATGACCTTATCGATGTTGATTTTACCTTCATCGTCTTTAGAAACGTGTGCTTGAGCAAATAGTTTCCCTTCCTCCTCT
>JABHGH010000105.1 GCA_018672145.1 Flavobacteriaceae bacterium | reverse complement strand
GAGCACGTCTGTCCAAACAATGGTTTTGATTCCAGACTTATGGGTGTAAAGCCAAATAAAGCAAATGGTAGCAATAACGGTGACCCAAAAAGGAACTCCCATTTGGTCAAAAATGATCCATTGCAAAACGCTGGCCACTAGATAGAGTCGGAAACTAGCACCAACTATTCTAGAAAGCACAAAAAACGATGCCCCCGTTTTATAGGTTTTTTCGCCAAAACGTGTAGAGAGGTACGTATAAATAGAGGTGAGGTTATACCTGTAATATATGGGAAGTAAAACAGTGCCAATGACAAAATATCCAACAATGTATCCGAGCACCATTTGGAAATAGCTAAACTCGGCAGCCTCTACCCACCCAGGCACAGAGATAAAGGTCACTCCTGACAGAGATGCGCCAATCATTCCAAAGGCAACAAGATACCAAGGCGCAGAGCGGTTAGCAATAAAAAAAGTATGATTGTCTTGTTTTCCTCTAGTCATTCGAGCGATAACCATTAAAACAATAAAATAGCCAACAAGGATTGATAAAAGGAAGTAGTTGCTCATCTGTCAAAGATAACTTGATTGGTTCATACTTTCAAATCCGTACATTTGTCTCCATGGAATATGCATCCAAGTATGTGCAACAAGCAGTGGAAGAAATCGCACAACTTCCTGGTATTGGAAGACGAACAGCCATGCGATTGGTTTTACATTTACTGCGTCAGCCACAGTCGATCAGCATAGACCTTGCAGAGGCAATCAAGCTACTGCGAACAGAGATTCAATATTGTACGTCTTGCTATAATATTTCGGACCAACCGATTTGTAGCATTTGCGCAAATCCAAAACGGTCTCGCGAATTGATTTGTGTAGTCGAAGATGTTCGTGATGTCATTGCGATTGAAAGCACAGGCCAGTTTACAGGAGTGTATCACGTTTTGGGCGGAAAAATATCTCCGCTTGATGGCATTGGCCCTCAAGAGCTGCAAATTGGGAGTTTGATTGAAAAAGTAAAAGCAGGTGCAATAAAAGAAGTCATTTTAGCGTTGAGTAGTACAGTTGAAGGAGACACGACAAATTACTTCATCTACAAGCAGCTCGGTGCGTTTGATCTGCGGATGACTGTTCTCGCCCGTGGCGTTTCAGTTGGAGATGAACTGGAATACACAGACGAAGTTTCCCTTGGCAGAAGTATTGTGAAACGAATACCATTTGATGGCTCAATCTAAGCAAATAGACCTTTCAGTAGTTATTGTCAATTATAATGTGGAGCACTTTCTAAATTTGTGTTTAGATAGCGTTTTTGCAGCATCCAAAAACATCGCTATCGAAGTGATTGTTGTTGACAATGCGTCAATCGATGGCAGTGTCAAAATGCTTCACGAAAAACACCCAAATGTTCATTTGATCGCTAACAAAAACAATGTAGGATTTGGAAAGGCGAACAATCAAGGGGTGAAAATCGCAAAAGGGAATTACGTGTGTATTTTAAACCCCGACACCATTATATCAACAAGCACTTTTGATCAGTTTATTGAACTATACAAATCCAATGACAAGTTAGGAATTTCGGGTCCAAAGATGATTGATGGATCAGGTCATTTTTTGCTTGAGTCAAAACGTGGACTCCCCACCTTATGGGCGGCTTCATCCAAAACACTTGGGCTCTTTAAAATATCGTCCTTTTTCTTTGGGCAGTATTACAACTTACGGCTAGACGAAAACAAAAAAGGAAAAACCGATGTTCTGGTTGGTGCTTTTATGTTTATGCGAAAAAGCCTCTACGACCAATTGAAGGGTTTTGATGAAAACTTCTTTATGTATGGTGAGGACATTGATCTCTCACACCGAAGCTTAAAGCTAGGGTATACCAATTATTATTTCCCGGAAGCAAAATCAATTCACTTTAAAGGAGAAAGCACACCCAAAAACAAAGCCTACCAAAGACGCTTTTACAACGCAATGTCATATTACTACAACAAAAACTTCTCCCACAATTGGTTAGTCAATTACGTATTTCTATTTGGATCATATCTTTTTAGTGGTTTTAAGCGTTTTATTTCGTCAAAGAGTGAAAAGAAAAATGAAACCCCAATAAACAATAGGCTTATTGTGACCTCTGACGATAATTTATTTGAGAAGCTACATAAGAATTACTACCCACAAGCCATAAAATGTCATTATATACTGGAAGTCATCCAGAGGAATATGGATAATTTGACGGAAATTGTTTTTGACATGAAATGTCTTCAATGGAGTGAAGTCATCAATTTTATGTATGTCCACAAAGACCGTTATACATATAAGTTTATATCAGCAGATCATGAGATCATTATTGGGAGTAGTAACGTATTATCTCGAGGCAAAGTCACCAAACTGAAAAAATCCAAAAACAAACCACAAATAAACATCGTTTAAATTCGTAATTTTGTGAAATGGCTCATTACAAACTGTTACTACCTGCCATGGGTGAGAGTGTCGATGAAGCGACTGTCACACAGTGGCTCAAAAATGAAGGTGATTTCATCGAATTAGACGAGGCCGTTGTAGAAATTGCAACGGACAAAGTGGATTCTGAGGTGCCCTCTGAGTTTTCGGGAACACTACTTAAAAAATTGGTTGACGAGAATCAAATTGTACAAGTTGGTGGAGCAATCGCAATTATTGAGACCAATGATGAAATCCCTAATTACGAGGAAGTTGAGGTAGAAAATAATGAAGTCGTTGATGAGCAAATCGACCCTCAAAATTTCTTGGAAGAAAAAGCACGTGAAATTCTTGAGCCTGCAACCCCTTCCATAAAAACAAGTGCAGAAAACCCCTACTTTTCCCCACTTGTTAAAAGCATTGCCAAAGAAGAGGGTATTGCAGAACAAGAGCTGTTACAGATCATTGGCACAGGTAAAAATGGCCGTGTGACCAAAAAAGACATGCTGGGTTATCTTAAAACACGAAAAAAAGAAGCAGTATCCCATCCTGTCTCTGTCAATCCCCAAGCCAAAAATGTATCGTTTGATTCAGAAAAATATACAATCACTGAAATGAGCCGGATGGAGCAGCTGATTGCAGATCATATGCATAAAAGCTTACAAACCTCTGCGCATGTTCAGTCGTTTATTGAAGTTGATGTAACCGAATTATGGGATTGGCGTGAAAAAATAAAGCAATCATTTTTAGAACGTGAAGGTGAAAAGATCACATTCACCCCAATATTTATGATGATTACCGCCCAATTGTTGCGTGACTTTCCCTTATTAAATTCTTCTCTTGAGGGTAGCAAAATCATACAGAAAAAGAACATTAACTTAGGGATGGCGACTGCCTTGTCAGACGGAAACCTCATTGTTCCTGTAGTGAAAAAAGCAGACCGACTTAGTCTATTGGGATTCACCAAAACAGTAAACGAATTGGCCAAGTCTGCTCGAGAAGGAAGGCTACAGCCCGACGACGTGCAAGGAGGTACCTATACGGTCACAAACGTTGGTATGTTTGACAGCTTAATGGGAACGCCGATCATCAATCAGCCGCAAGTGGGAATCCTCGCTTTGGGCGCGATTCGAAAAGTCCCTGCCGTGATAGAAACTGACAAAGGAGATTTAATTGGGATTCGACGTAAAATGATTTTATCACACAGTTACGACCATCGGATTATCAACGGTGCGATGGGGGGGTTGTTTATTAAAAACATGAAAGAACGCATTGAGAATTGGGACATAACACAACAAGTATAATATGCAACTGCAACTACAAAGACCACTTTGCTTTTTTGATTTAGAAACCACTGGCGTTAATATTGCGAAAGATCGCATTGTGGAGATATCCATATTAAAAGCGTTTGTTGACGGTTCAGAAAAAAGAGAAACTTGGCTTGTGAATCCTGAGATGCCCATCCCTGCGGAGGCAACGGCAATACACGGTATCACTAATGAAAAAGTGGCCACTGCGCCCACCTTTAAAGAAATCGCAACTGAGGTATATGGCTGGCTTAAGGGCTGTGATTTAGCAGGCTATAATTCTGACCGATTTGACATTCCTCTTCTTGCAGAAGAAATGCTACGTGCTGAAATTGATGTAGATTTTAAAAAGCACAAAACGATAGATGTGCAAACAATATTCCATAAAATGGAACAACGCACCCTCACCGCCGCTTACAAATTTTACTGTTCAAAAAGTCTTGATGATGCTCACAGTGCTAGTGCTGACACCTTGGCCACTTTCGAAGTTTTAAAAGCTCAAATTGAGCGTTACAGTGATTTGGAAAATGATGTGGATAAGCTTAGCGAATTTACAACACGACACACCAGCGTTGACTTTGCCGGTTTTATCCGTAGGAATAAAGAAGACGAGCCTATTTTTGGTTTTGGGAAACACAAAGGCAAAACAGTCGTTGAAGTTCTTCAAAAAGAGCCCGGATATTTTGGATGGATCTTGGAAGCCGATTTTCCCCTGTACACCAAAAAAGTATTGACGGCCATTCGTTTAAACACCCTGAACAACAGCTGATGAAGTTGATATGCGTTGGTCGAAACTACACGAAGCACATCGAAGAACTCAAAAACGATAGGCCAGATGCCCCAGTGATTTTTATGAAACCCGACTCATCTTTGGGTCAGCCGGGGCAACCATTTTTTATTCCTGATTTTTCGTCAGACATTCATCACGAAGTAGAAGTATTGGTACGCATCAACCGCATCGGAAAACATATTCAGACCAAGTTTGCGCATAAATATTATGATCAAATTGGATTGGGCCTTGACTTTACCGCTCGCGACGTTCAACTCGATTTAAAAAACAAAGGATTGCCATGGGAAAAGGCAAAGGCGTTTGATGGTGCTGCACATGTAGGAAAGTGGTTTGACAAAACCAAATGGTCAGATGGTAAGAACTTTAACTTCCATCTGAACAAAAATGGCGAAACGGTGCAACAAGATTCGACGGCAAATATGATTTGGGCTATTGATGAATTGATCAGTTATATTTCAACCTATTTTACGCTTAAAATTGGCGATGTGATTTTTACAGGCACACCTTCTGGTGTGGGCCGTGTGACACGTGGCGATGTTCTCACTGGTATCTTGGAGGGTGAGCAAGCGTTTGAAGTAAACGTTAGGTAATGCACGCTGAAATTATAACCATCGGAGACGAGATTTTGATCGGTCAAATTGTTGACTCCAATTCGGCTTTTCTGGCTAAAGAGCTCAACAAGATTGGTATTGAAGTCTCGCAAATCAAATCGATATCAGACAAAGAAGATGCGATTCTTGATGCAATGAAAGATGCACAAAAGCGTGTGTCTCTGGTGGTACTTACTGGCGGTTTAGGCCCCACAAAAGACGATATCACCAAGTCTTCCTTTTGTTCTTTCTTTAATGACAAGCTTGTTCACAATCAAGAGGTGCTCGATCATATTGAAGCGCTTTTTGCTCAATATCTCAATGTACCGATCAATGACCTCAACCGCGCGCAAGCGATGGTCCCTTCTAACGCAACACTCTTAGAAAATCGCTTTGGTACTGCTGTTGGTATGTGGATGGAAAACGACGATACGGTCTATGTTTCGCTTCCGGGTGTTCCTTATGAAATGAAGCACATCACAAACAACGAATTGATCCCAAAACTCAAAACGCATTTCAAACGCCCTGTGATTGTTCACAAAACCATGATGACCTATGGTTGGGGTGAAAGTCAAATCGCAGAGGTCATCCATGATTGGGAGTCAAACCTTCCAGAGCACATCAAATTGGCCTATTTGCCAAATTTGGGAAGAGTACGCCTTCGTTTAACAGCACGTGGAGAGGACGAAACGGTACTCACCGATCAACTTGATCGGCTTTTTGCTGCTCTCGACCCACTGATTGGAGAGATTATCACTGGATTTGAATCGGAACTTCCGATACAAGCTCAAATTGGTGACTTTCTCCAAAAGAGAGGGCAAAGCATTGCCACGGCAGAAAGTTGTACGGGAGGCCGAATAGCGGCCTTGTTGTCATCGACACCTGGCGCATCGGCATACTTTCACGGAAGTGTGGTGCCCTATAAAACAGATCGCAAACTTGATGTGCTGGGTGTGCCCAAAGCGATTATCGAAAAGCATTCTGTTGTGAGTGATGAGGTCGCCCTATCGATGGCCAAAAGAGTTCGCGAAGTGATGAAAAGCGATTACGGTATAGCGGTAACTGGCAACGCCGGACCGACCAAAGGTGACTCAGATGCGGCGGTCGGAACGGTTTGTATTGCCATCGTTGGCCCTGACAATGAAGAAGTTGAAACATTTGCCTTTGGTGAAAACAGGGAGAAGACGTTGCAGAAGACAGTCAACAAAGCCTTAGAAATCACAAGAAAAGTCCTTGCGTTTTAAGCGAAAAATATTTGCCAATGCATTAAAAAAATTGTTTATTTGCACTCCGTTTACAAAAATCAATTTTTGCAATGTCAAAAGTTTGTCAAATTACTGGTAAGAAAGCGTTAGTAGGAAACAATGTTTCCCACGCGATGAATAAAACAAAGAGACGCTTTGAAGTGAATCTTATTAAAAAGCGTTTTTACTTGGCTGATCAAGAAAAGTGGATCACACTTAAATTGTCAACCTCTGCTTTAAAAACCATCAACAAAAAAGGAATTGCTGCTGTGCTGAAAGAAGCCAAGGCGCAAGGTGTCCTCTAAACAATAGTAAGTCATGGCAAAAAAAGGAAACCGAGTTCAAGTGATTTTAGAGTGTACAGAACATAAAAATTCTGGCCTTGCTGGCACATCACGGTATGTGACCACAAAAAACAAAAAGAACTCACCTGATCGTATCGAATTAAAAAAATTCAATCCGATCTTAAAGAAAATGACCGTTCACAAAGAAATTAAGTAGTTATGGCTAAGAAAACCGTTGCATCTTTACAGACATCATCGAAGCGCTTATCGAAAGCGATAAAAATGGTCAAAAACGACAAATCAGGATCATATAGTTTTGTAGAAGCGATTATGGTTCCCGAAAAAGTAAACGATTGGCTTTCTAAAAAGTAAGCGATACGTTAAACAATCATGGAAAGCCACGTCAAGTGGCTTTTTTTATTTCTTACATTTACCAAAAAGCCGAATGGGAATTTTACATCGTTTTTTTTCAAAGAAAAAGTTAGACAAAGGGCTAGAACCGTCTAAAAAATCTCTTTTTGAAAAAATCGGTAAGGCTGTTGCTGGGAAAAGCACGGTTGATGCTGCTGTTTTGGATCAGTTGGAAGAAATCCTTATCAGCGCGGACATTGGGGTCGATACCACCCTGAAAATCATTGATTTACTCGAAAAACGTGTTGCCAAAGACAAGCACATGGGCACGGAAGATCTTCATGTTATTTTACGTGAAGAAATCGCCAATCTTTTGCAGTCCTTTGATGAGGAATCACAGCTAACCAAGCCATTAGTGACTCTGGTTGTTGGGGTCAACGGAGCAGGCAAAACAACCACTATTGGCAAACTTGCACATTTATATAAAGCTGCCGGTAAAAAGGTATTGCTTGGCGCAGCCGATACTTTTCGTGCTGCTGCTGTTGATCAGCTCGTTGCTTGGGCGGAGCGTGTCGGGGTAGCCATTGTCAAACAAAAAATGGGTAGTGACCCTGCGTCTGTCGCCTATGATGCTGTGAAAGCTGGATTGGCACAAGGCATGGATCATATTATTATTGACACTGCAGGTCGTTTGCACAACAAAGTAAACTTGATGAATGAGCTGTCGAAAATAAAACGAGTAATCCAAAAAGCGATTCCTGAAGCTCCCCACCAAGTGCTTTTGGTTCTTGATGGATCAACAGGACAAAATGCATTTGAGCAAGCACGACAGTTTGCCGAAACCACAGAAATTTCTGCATTGGCCATTACCAAACTCGACGGCACTGCCAAGGGTGGGGTGGTCATTGGTATTTCGGATCAGCTGAGCGTACCTGTCAAGTATATCGGAGTGGGTGAGGGCGCTGACGATATGCAAGAGTTTCAACCCAACGAATTTGTAGATTCTTTATTTTCAAACTAAACTGTGCGGACAAAATCAATAGTATCCAATAAAATAAACGTTGTGACCTTAGGGTGTTCAAAGAACATCTACGACTCCGAAGTCTTGATGGGTCAACTTCGTGCTAACAACAAAGAAGTTGTTCATCAACAACATGGGAATGTCGTTGTGGTAAACACCTGTGGTTTTATTGACAACGCCAAAGAAGAATCAATACAGACGATTCTTTCGTTTGCCGATAAAAAGGAAAAGGGTGAAATCGACAAGCTTTTTGTCACGGGTTGTTTGAGCGAGCGCTATATGGACGATTTGGAAAAAGAAATACCCAATGTTGATCAGTATTTTGGAACCACCGACCTCCCACTATTGCTAAAAGCTCTTGGCGCAGACTACAAGCACGAACTCATCGGTGAGCGTTTGACGACGACCCCTAAACATTATGCCTACCTAAAAATTGCTGAGGGTTGTGATCGTCCTTGTTCTTTCTGCGCTATCCCATTGATGCGTGGAAAGCACCGATCAACCCCGATAGAAGACCTTGTTAAAGAAGCTCAAAAACTTGCAGCCAACGGAGTCAAAGAATTGATTTTAATTGCCCAAGACCTGACCTATTATGGATTGGACTTGTACAAAAAACGTCGTTTAGCCGATTTGCTTCGCAGTTTGGCTCAGGTCGATGGCATCGAATGGATTCGATTGCACTACGCCTTCCCCACGGGCTTCCCAGAAGATGTTCTTGATGTCATTCGTGAAGAACCCAAAGTCTGTAACTATATCGATATGCCTTTGCAGCATATTTCGGATCGTATTTTATCATCCATGCGTAGAGGTACGACTTTTGAGAAGACCAACGCACTACTCAAAAAATGCAGAGAAATGGTCCCTAACATGGCCTTCCGCACGACTTTAATTGTGGGCTATCCGGGCGAAACTCAAGAAGATTTTGAGCTTTTGAAAAACTGGGTAAAAGACACCCGTTTTGAACGATTGGGGTGCTTTACCTATAGCCATGAGGAAAATACCCACGCCTATGCATTGGAAGATGATGTGCCTGCTGAAGTGAAGCAGCAGCGCGCCAATGAGATCATGGAGTTGCAAGCCCAAATTTCTTGGGAGAAAAATCAAGCATATGTCGGAAAAACGCTACGCTGTTTGATTGACCGTAAAGAAGGAAATTATTTTATTGGAAGGTCCGAATACGACTCTCCAGATGTCGATAATGAAATTCGTATCAATGCCAAGGATCATTATGTGCGAATTGGCGATTTTACCGATGTTCTCATTCACCAAGCAGAGGACTTTGACCTTTATGGTAAGCCAGTTTCTTCCCCCTTATAAAACTGCACCAAAAACAGAATCGCTTAACGAAGAAATAATACAATCGTTTTCCGCCAACGAACAAGCATGTTTCAAGTATAAGAAGTTTAATTGAGAGTTTTTCTACTGCTGTTATTTGTTGGGGATTTTTTAGAACAAAAAGCATCACTTTATAGACGATTTCATAGTTGTATCTTTACACCATGGATAAGGTACGGATTCCATATGCAGAAATCAATCGTTTGCCAGCTTTGGCAAATCGTGTTATAGAGGGAGACCCATCACTGAAGGAGTTCTATCGTCCATTTGGTGTAACCCCCGACCCAGCACAACTGACCGCACAACAACAACGTTTAGGTGTAGATGCGCGTAAAACTCTTGTTTCTGTTATCAAGGATCAGTACAAAGGAATCGATAACCCTCCCAATGCACAAATAGAAAGCTTGTCGCTTTCCAATGGGTTTACGATAACCACAGGGCACCAATTGAATTTGTTTACAGGGCCGCTCTATTTTTTATACAAAATCATAGACACCATCAAGATCGCCAAACAATGGAACGCACAACAAGACGGAAACAACTATGTGGCAGTCTATTGGATGGCATCGGAGGACCATGATTTTGAAGAAATCAATCACTTTTCGGTTCATGGTCAGAAAATTCACTGGTCTGCCAAAGAGGGTGGGGCGGTAGGTCGTTATGCCACAAAGGGACTCGATCAGGTGTTGAAAATATGGGAGAAGCACCTTGGGAAAAGTCCTGAGGCAGCACAATTGACGACCTGGTTTCAAAAGGCATATGTAGAGCACGAAACATTAGGCGCTGCTACACGTTGTTTGGTGCATCAGCTTTTTGGACAGTACGGCTTGGTTGTTTTGGACGCAGACCACCCAAAGCTAAAAAAAGCATTTGTTCCTTACATCCTAAAAGAATTGGTAGAGAGCACAACACAAAAAGAGGCAAAAAAAACGCACCAAGCTCTCGAAAAGTCATTGGCATCACCCCAAAAACAGCAGGTGTTTCCTCGTGATATCAACCTCTTTTATTTGGAGGGATCACATCGCCGTCGCATAGAGAAAAATGAAGGTGGGTTTCGAGTGGTCGATACAGACCAAATCTTTTCAAAAGAAGCGTTTTTAGAAGAAGTCAAAGCCCATCCCGAGCGTTTTTCACCCAACGCATTGTTGCGTCCTGTCTATCAGGAAGTGATACTGCCCAACCTCGTCTATGTTGGTGGTGGGTCTGAGTTGGCATACTGGTTGCAATTGCGTGACACCTTTTCGGCTTTCGATCTTCCCATGCCCATGCTAAAACTTCGTTCATCCTTGCTTATCAAAACAAAGAAACAACAGAGAAAAGCAGAAAAATGGGGACTTCAAGACATCGATCTTTTCTTACCACAAAACGAGCTGATCAATCATCGTGTTCGTCAAATCAGCAATATCGATATTGACTTGGGTGGTTTAAAATCACATCTCGATCAACAATTTGCGTTTCTTTACGATCTGGCACAACAAACAGACGCGTCTTTTTTGGGTGCGGTAAAAGCGCAAGAGAAAAAACAAAAAAAGGGTATCGATCGTTTGGAAAAGCGATTGTTGAAAGCCCAACGCAAAAAACTGATCGATCAAGTGACTCGAATTTCGGAACTGCAACAGGAGTTGTTTCCGCAAGGTATTTTGCAAGAGCGTGTTGTGAATTTTGCCTCTTTTTATTTAAAGTATGGCGATGATTTTATACCGTATTTGGTCGATCATATTGACCCGATGGAAACAGATTTTTTATGCATCACTATGCCTTGATAAAAAAAGCGTTTTTTTTGTTGAGTCAAACCCCTTATAAGTTGTATTTTTGACCATGCACAACAAGGTTTTAATCTTAGACTTTGGTTCACAATACACCCAGTTGATTGCTCGTCGCGTTCGCGAATTGAATATCTATTGTGAAATCCACCCCTACAACAACCCACCAAAAGATGTATCTGTTTTTAAGGCAGTAATCTTGTCTGGTTCTCCTTTTTCCGTGCGTGGTGATGACGCACCTCACCCTGAACTCGCTGCTATCCGTGGTAAAATACCATTGCTCGGCGTCTGTTATGGCGCACAATATCTTGCGCATTTTGGCGGGGGAGAAGTCGCTCCTTCTAGCACCCGTGAATATGGAAGAGCCAAGCTGGCTACAATCCATGAGGATCCTTTTTTTGCCGATATCACAACCGGGACACAGGTTTGGATGAGCCATAGCGATACCATCAAAACCCTACCAACGGGTGGCGTGTGTTTGGCCAGTACCGTTGATGTAAAAAATGCGGCTTATTGCATCGAAAACGAAAATACCTATGCAATCCAATTCCATCCAGAAGTCTATCACACAACGGAAGGAAAACAATTGTTGAAAAACTTTTTAGTGTCTATTGCTGGTGTCGAACAAGACTGGACACCAAACTCTTTTGTAGACATGACAATATCCGCATTAAAAAACCAAATTGGCGACGACCATGTTGTGCTCGGTTTGTCTGGCGGAGTCGATTCTACAGTGGCTGCTATGTTGTTGCACCGCGCGATTGGTCAGCAGTTGCATTGCATCTTTGTTAATAATGGATTGTTGCGAAAGAACGAATTCACAAGCGTGCTCAAGCAATACGAAGGCTTGGGTCTCCATGTAAAAGGGGTTGACGCTAGCAAACGATTTTTGTCTGCATTGGCAGGGGTGTCTGATCCCGAAGAAAAACGAAAACAGATTGGAAAGGTTTTTGTCGATGTTTTCGACGATGAAGCAAATGCGCTGACCAATATCCAATGGTTGGCACAAGGAACGATTTATCCTGATGTGATTGAATCGATCTCTGTCAATGGCCCTTCAGCGACAATCAAATCACACCATAACGTCGGAGGATTGCCTGACTATATGAAGCTTAAAGTGGTCGAACCACTGCGTATGCTGTTTAAAGACGAAGTACGTCGTGTCGGAAAATCACTTGGTTTGTCACAGGATTTATTGGGACGTCATCCGTTCCCGGGTCCTGGATTGGCGATTCGAATTTTGGGCGATATCACGGAAGAAAAAGTGCAAATATTGCAAGAAGTTGATGCGATTTTTATTAACGGATTGCGAGAAGAAGGACTATACGACAAGGTGTGGCAAGCAGGAGCAATTCTACTACCAGTCCAAAGCGTCGGAGTCATGGGCGACGAGCGAACCTATGAAAAGTGTGTGGCACTACGTGCTGTTGAGTCCACAGATGGAATGACTGCAGATTGGGTGGATTTACCTTATACGTTTTTGCAAAACATTTCCAATAAAATCATCAATAGAGTAAAAGGAATAAATCGAGTTGTTTATGATATCAGTTCTAAACCTCCTGCCACGATTGAGTGGGAGTAGGCATATCGTTTTCTTTATCGTTTTTGTGTTTGGTTTTGCAATGACAAAACTCCAAGCACAAGATCCGGATGAAGCCTATCGCTCGCATTTTTTGATCCATAAAGTTCGTAAAGGGGAAACGTCATTTAGCCTGACAAAACGATACGAGATCAATGAGGATCAGTTGTTGTATTACAATCCCGAGCTCATGGATGGTTTAAAGCGGAAAATGAAGCTTAAAATTCCGCGTTACAAAGAGAAACCGATTGTAGTCGAGACGATTGAAGAAGAAGGTAATTTTCATGTAGTGACCAAAGGCGAAACCCCTTGGAGAGTGGCCTATACCTGTGGGGTTACAGTAGAAGAATTAAAAGCATCAAACCCAGAAATGGGTGACGTGATTTCCATTGGTCAACAATTGGTGATTCCTCAAACAGCCACCGAGACCAGTCTGTTTGACCCCAACTATAACTACTACACCGTTAAGCCCAAAGAAGGGTTCTATCGACTGGAAGTAAAACTTGGTGTGTCTGAAGAAAAACTGATTGAGCTCAACCCTGAGCTGGCAGAAAAAGGACTGCTTGTCGGGATGATTCTTCGAATTCCAAAAACCAACATATCAGGATTTGATGTCCAAAACAATTTGATAGTTGAAAAGGTAAATCTCCGTGACAGTTTGCTTGTTCGCTCGCATGTAAAAGTGGCGCTCCTCGCACCTTTTCGCCTGTCCACAGTGCCGATTGATTCGGTAAGGCAAACCAATCAAATCCTACAAACGAGGAACCTTCAAACAATAGCACTCGATTTTTATGCAGGCGCACAACTCGCCATGGAAGAGTTGGTTGCGGCAGGTCTTGCGATTGACTTCACCGTTTTAGACACAGAAAACAGCAATTTTACCGTCAATCAGATTCTAGATAGCTATGATTTTTCGGATCATGATTTTGTCGTGGGCCCTTTTGTGCCTAGGCACTTTAACAACGTTTCTGTCTCCCTTGAAAAAGATGAGGTTGTTGTTGTTTCTCCACTGACAACTAAACCCTTGGAAATGCGAAAAAATGTGGTACATACCATGTCAAAACGCTCACTTTTGGAGGAGCGTATGCAGCGCTATATCGACTCGCTTGACCAAAACGCTGATAATCCTTGTGTTGTGATTGTCGCTGATGCTGATAACCTGACAATGCAAAATCGCTTACAGGCAAAATTCCCTTTGGCCGAAATAGTCAATCCAGATCTAGAGTTTAATTTTATAAAACCAGAATTGATTGATTCATTGACCTCAAGCCTCGAGGAGAATTGGGTGTTCTTGGAAACCAAAAAAACGAACCTGATTATCAGTATGGTCTCCATGCTGAATGCGCAACAGGATGAAGACCGAAAAACACGACTGATGACAATGGACAGGTCCACTGCCTATGGCGATGAAAATATTGATCAAACCCATCTGGGTAACTTGTCTTTCACCTATGCAGAAACACAAAACATAAATCCTGTTGCGCTAACAGAATTTTATGATATATTTTCAGCACGATATGGAATAGTGCCAACCCGAGAAGCCATTCGAGGGTATGAGCTTCTTTTAGATTTGTCATTGCGCACAGCGATTCGCAAAAACCTGATTGATGGTTTTGCTCTAGGGGAAACAATGTATTATCAAAACAAATTCATGTTTTCTGAGCAGTCGTCAGGCGGTTTTCGAAATACAGGGATTTTTCTGCTGCAACATAAAGGTTATGAGACAGTAGAACTAACAGAGAATTAATTGAGAATGAAATTATCAATGTGGTTTCGTACTTTTGCTTGCGAAGCAAAAAAAAACAGTTTGTAATGCCAAACCCAAAGTACGTTTTTGTTACAGGTGGAGTTACCTCATCGTTGGGTAAAGGCATCATCTCCGCTTCGCTTGCCAAATTGTTGCAAGCACGTGGCCTGAGCACCACGATCCAAAAATTTGACCCCTATATCAATGTTGACCCAGGAACACTCAATCCCTACGAGCATGGCGAATGTTATGTGACTGAAGATGGTGCTGAAACCGATTTGGATTTGGGTCATTATGAGCGATTTCTCAATGTAAAAACGTCGCAAGCAAATAATGTAACCACAGGACGTATCTACCAAAGTGTGATCGAAAAAGAGAGACGAGGTGACTTTTTGGGAAAAACCGTTCAAGTGATTCCTCACATTACCAATGAGATTAAAGAACGGATGCAGCTTTTGGGTAAAACCAAAAATCACGATGTTGTCATCACAGAGATTGGCGGTACAGTTGGTGATATTGAATCGCTCCCATATATCGAAGCAGTTCGCCAGTTGCGATGGGAATTGGGTCGTGAAAACTGTGTGGTGATTCATCTTACATTATTGCCTTTTTTGTCTGCGGCAAAAGAATTGAAAACAAAGCCGACTCAACACTCGGTAAAAACATTGATGGAAAGTGGGATCAACGCCGATGTATTGGTGTGTCGCACAGAACATAATCTATCGGACGATCTCCGTGAAAAACTGGCATTGTTTTGCAATGTCGAGCGCGAAGCCGTGATCCAATCCATCGACGCTGAAACCATCTACGATGTTCCGCTTATGATGTATGAAGAGGGACTCGATCGTGTGGTTATGAAGCGTTTGAAAATTACCGAAGAAATCAAACCAGATCTAACAAATTGGCGAAGTTTCTTGCAAAAACATAAAAACCCCAAAAGCAGCGTAACAATTGGTCTAATCGGAAAGTATGTGGAGTTGCAAGACTCTTACAAATCAATTTTAGAATCCTTTGTGCACGCAGGCGCTGCCAATGAGGTGGAAGTCAACGTTGTTCCCATTCATTCATCTGAGATTGAACTTAAAGATGTGCAGGAAGACATTGCAAAACTCGATGGCGTTCTTGTGGCACCCGGATTTGGGGAAAGAGGGATGGAAGGCAAAATAAACGCCATTACATATGTAAGAGAAAATAACATTCCGTTTTTTGGAATTTGTTTGGGAATGCAAATGGCAGTCATTGAATATGCTCGAAACGTATTGCATATTTCTGATGCCAATTCGGTTGAAATGGATGTCGATACGCCAAATCCTGTGATTTCTCTTATGGAAGAGCAGAAAGATGTCGTTCAAAAAGGCGGAACAATGCGTTTAGGTGCATGGAAATGCGCTATTGAAAAAGGCACCTTGCTTGAAAAATTATACGGCTCAAACCTCATTGACGAACGTCACCGTCACCGCTATGAATTTAATGATGCCTATTACGACCAGTTTAAAACCAACGGCTTGATCGCATCAGGAGTCAATCCAGAAACAAAATTGGTTGAAGCTATCGAATTGCCATCTCACCGTTGGTTTGTTGGCGTACAGTATCACCCTGAGTATAGCAGTACAGTTGCAAATCCACACCCGTTGTTTGTTGGATTTGTAAAAGCATGTAACTTATTTGCACAATCTAAAAAATAACCCAAAATGGAAGAAAAAAGGATAGACCCTCTACAAATCATTGGCTTCTTTTTGCTTTTTCTTGTTCTTATCTGGATGATGTATGATCAGTCCGAAATGGTAGAACAAACCAATCAGACCGAAACGGAAACGACCACTACGGAGCAAATCCCATCTTCTGCAGAAATGGCCAGTATTAATACGCCTGTCAACGCAGTAGATGTGGTTGCAGATACTTTGCCAGAACAACTGACCACCCTTCAAAATAAAGAGCTGCGTTTGGCGATCACATCCAAAGGTGGGTTTATTCACGAGGCTGAACTCATCAATCAAACCAATTACCGCAAAGAACAAGTCTATGTGGTGAAGGACAACAATGTTGATTTTAACTTGCGAATTGAGGCCAATGGTGCCCTGATCAACACCAGAGATTTAGATTTTGTCCCCATCTTTGATGGAAACCAACTCATTATGCGCTCTAGCGTAGCGGGAGGAACGCTAGACTATGTCTATTCACTAGCAAACGACAAAGAAGAAAGCAAAGCGTATCGTTTTCGTTTCGCTATTCGCTCTTCTGGTTTGAGCGTCCAGCCCGAAAGCACATTGTTTTGGGGGTTAGATGGTTTTCGTCATGCACTGAGTGCAGATTATGAAAATCGCTACACCCAACTGACATACCAATACGAAAAAGATAAAGTGCAGTCCCTCTCTGCTATGGGCGAGGATGACGACAAAGATAAAGAGGTGTCTTGGGTGTCCTACCGCCAACACTTTTTTAGCATGATTCTCATCCCTTCGGAGCCTTTTTCCTCTATCAATGTAGAGTCATCTACGATAATGAACAGTGAGGATAGTGATCAATCAATTTTCTTAAAACGATTTGAAACAAGCACCGCAATAGCCTCTCAAAATGGAGCATTGAACACATCATTTGATTGGTTTATCGGCCCCACAGATTATGAGATTTTAAAACAATATGACGAAAATCTATCTGAATCTATCTCTTTTGGATGGGGGATTATTGGCTGGATGAATCGCTTTATATTTTTCCCGTTGTTTGGGTTCTTAAGCGGATTTTTGCCTTACGGAATTGCGATTATTGTAATGACTGTGATTGTTCGTCTAACATTGTCTCCAGTGACTTACAAGTCGTATTTGTCTCAAGCAAAAATGAAAGTATTGCGCCCTGAAATCACGGCACTCAACGAAAAATATAAAAATGATCGTGCGAAAAAGCAACAAGAAACGATGAAGCTCTACTCAAAAGCAGGCGCAAACCCCATGGCGGGCTGCGTACCGAGCTTGCTACAGCTTCCTGTTTTCTTAGGATTGTTCTACTTCTTCCCAGTTGCATTTTCACTTCGTGGAAAGTCGTTTCTCTGGGCGGAGGATTTATCATCCTATGATTCCATACTCGACCTTCCTTTTTCCATTCCATTCTACGGTGACCACGTGAGTCTGTTCCCTCTTTTGGCCTCCATTGCCATTTTTGTGTATTCCAAAATGACGATGGGTCAACAAATGCAACCGTCACAACCTGGTATGCCAAACATGAAGTTCATGGTTTACCTTATGCCAGTGATGATGTTGTTTTTCTTTAACAATTACGCTTCAGGGTTAAGTCTTTATTATCTCATTTCAAACGTGATTACCATTGGAATTATGTTAGTGATAAAGAATTATATCATTGACGATGAGAAAATCTTTATGCGTATTGAGGAGAATAAAAAGAAACCCAAAAAGCAAAGTCGATTCCAGCGTAAAATGGAAGAAATGATGGAGCAGGCCGAGCAGCAAAAACGGTCTGGTCGTCGCCGCTAATCCGCTTTTGGTTACCTTTGTATCGCTATGCATTCCCATAAAAAACGTGTTGTTGTAGGTCTTTCTGGTGGCGTTGATTCTAGCGTCAGCGCATATTTGTTACAGCAGCAAGGATATGAAGTCATTGGCCTGTTTATGAAAAACTGGCATGATGACTCTGTGACGATTTCCAAAGAATGCCCCTGGTTGGAAGACAGCTACGATGCCATGCTTGTTGCTGAAAAACTAGGGATTCCTTTTCAGACTGTAGATTTGAGTGAAGAATATAAAAGGCGTATTGTCGATTATATGTTTGCGGAATACAAAAAGGGACGCACTCCAAATCCAGATGTGCTTTGTAATCGTGAAATCAAATTTGATGTGTTTCTGAAAATCGCTCTTGACCTTGGCGCAGATTATGTAGCAACAGGTCACTATTGCCGTAAAGACACCATTGACGTTGGAGAAAAGTTATACCATCGTTTGCTGGCCGGCATTGATAAAAACAAAGACCAGTCGTATTTTTTGTGTCAACTCTCCCAAGAACAACTGGCAAAGACACTGTTTCCGATTGGTGATATAGAAAAACCTGAAGTCCGTCGCATTGCGCACGAACAAGATCTTGTCACCGCAGAAAAACGTGACTCACAAGGATTGTGCTTTATTGGAAAAGTGAGCTTACCAACTTTTTTACAACAAAAGCTTTCTGCCAAAAAGGGAAAAATTATTCAGGTTTCAGCCACCCATTCAATGTATGATGTGCCACGTAATGAAACACCCGAAGGGCTTTCTCAAAAATACACCTATTCGGTATCTGACGGAACAGAAGTTGGAACCCACGAGGGAGCTCACTTCTTTACAATCGGTCAACGGAAAGGTCTAGCTGTTGGCGGTACAACCGAACCACTTTTTGTGCTGGCCACAGATGTTAATGAAAACATCATTTATGTTGGAGAGGGTAAAAATCACCCAGGCTTATATCGTCGTGCACTGTGGATAGATAAATCCGATTTGCATTGGATTCGTCCCGATTTGGCCTCATCCAATCCGCTGCAAGTGAAAGCACGTATTCGCTATCGTCAACCCTTGGCGGAGGCAACACTTTTCCCAAAAGAAAACGGAACCTATTTGGTGTTTACCGACCCACAATCGGCCATTGCCGCAGGACAATTTGCCGCTTGGTATCTCAAAGATGAGTTGATTGGGTCGGGGGTTATTGGGTAAATCAGAACTTTAACCCTGCCCCGAAATGCATCCCGACATCAAAGGTGTATAGTTTGGAGTTCACAATATCCT
>JABHGH010000005.1 GCA_018672145.1 Flavobacteriaceae bacterium | reverse complement strand
TTCGTGACCATGAAGTTGAACGGCTTGAAGAGAAAATTTCCTGACTTTGGCACGGATATTTTCTGAGGTTTCATCGACAAAAACTCCCACTTTTTGAATTCCATCAGGGATTCCATTCGGTACCTCAGCGCAATAGCGTTTAGAAGGCTCCCAAAAAATAAAACCAATATAGTCAGGTTCAAGCCTAACCAGTGCATTGATATTGTGCGCCTCGCGCATGCCACATACTTTGAGCTTCACGACAAGAGTTCTTTAATAAAGGTTGTTGCTGCTTCACCTGGATCATCTGTTTTTATAAAGTGCTCACCCATCAAAAAGCCATGATAACCACAACTTTGCAACTCAAGAACGCTTGTTGGCTTACTAAGTCCACTTTCTGAAATTTTGACAAAATCGTCGGGAATATCATCAGCCAGTTTCATGCTTGTTTTGGTGCTAACAGCAAAGGTAGTGAGATCTCTATTGTTGACTCCAATCAAATCGAGAGATGGCATGATAGATTTTTGCAACTCTTCGGCATTATGTACCTCCAACAAAACTTCGAGCCCTAGATCATGAGCGAGAGTAGAAAGATGATAAATTTCATCTCGATCTAAGCAGGCAGCGATAAGTAAAATCGCATCAGCTCCATGTGCCTTGGCTTCAATCACTTGGTAACCATCTACAATAAACTCTTTGCGCAATAAGGGAAGATTACACGCCTGCCGAGCAAGAAGTAAATCTTCTAGTGACCCTCCAAAATACTGCTGATTTGTCAGTACAGACATTGCCGAAACACCTGCTTTTTCATAGCCCCGTGCAACATCAGTCACGCGCAAGCTAAAATTCAGATTTGGTTTGGACGGCGATCTTCTCTTGTGCTCGGCAATGATGCCGTTTGTAGAGCCTAAAATTCGCTCCCGAAAAGAGTTTGTTTGACGTGTAAACATTGGCATCGCCTCCAATGTCTTGATAGGAGTGATTTGTTTTTTAAAGACAAGATCCTTTTGAACATCAGCTACAATTTTTTGGAGAATATTCATAGGGCACTAATTTTTTGTAAGGTTTGTAGAGATTGCAAGGCTTTACCTGAGGCAATGGACTCTTTAGCAAAAGCAAAACCATCATGTAAGCTACAATCTCGTGCAGTTGCAATAGCTATAGCAGCATTGGCACAAACAACATGTCGTTGTGCTTCTGTGCCTTTCCCCTCTAAAACATCTGTAAAAATAGTTGCTGCTGCTTTTACAGAGTCTCCACCGCCAATTTGCGATGCTTCGAGCTTGTCAATGCCAAAACTCGCTGCATTAACCGTAGTAATTCCTTGGTTCGAAACGACTTTGGTATCTCCTGTAAGCGAGACTTCATCGTAACCGTCGAGTGCGTGTAAAATACTGTATTGCTGATTGGTTTCTTCCAATAGATAATTGTAAATGCGCTGGAGTTCTAAGTTGAAAACGCCCACCATTTGTTTGTTTGGTCTTGATGGATTTACGAGTGGACCAAGCATGTTAAAAAAAGTTTTTAACCCAAGATCACGACGAATAGGAGCTACATGTTTCATGGCTGGGTGAAACAGAGGAGCATGTAGTACGCATATACCAGCTTCCTCGATTGACTTTCTCAGAAAATCCTGTTTGTTTGAAAAGCGAATACCTAAGTGTTCCATGACATTACTAGACCCGCAAGAAGAAGATACGCCGTAGTTACCATGCTTTGCAACAGCAACACCCGCACCTGCCGTTACAAAAGAGGCAAGTGTTGAAATGTTAAAGGTGTCTTTTCCATCTCCACCTGTTCCGCAAAGGTCAATAGTGTCAAAGTCAGAAAGATCGATGGCAACACACAAGTCGAGCAGTGCTTCACGAAAACCCGAAAGTTCGGCCACCGTCACTGTTCGCATCATATAGGTTGTGAGAAATGCTGCAACTTGATGGCTATTGCATTTACCTTGTCCGATATCGGTCAACGTGGTTTTTGCCTCCTCTTTGCTCAAGACTTGATTTCCAATAAGCTTTTCCAAAATTGCTTTCATGCTACATTTTTAACCAGTTGTTTAACAATTGTTTCCCTTCCGGACTCAGAATGGATTCGGGATGAAACTGAACGCCGTAAATGTCGTAATCACGATGTTTCATGGCCATCACTTGTCCGTTTTCTTCTTCCGCTAAGAGTACCATTTCTTTCGGAATTGGCTTTGAAACTACCCAAGAGTGGTAACGTCCAACATCAAAAGATTTGCCAAGGCCGTCAAAGAGTGGATCGTCTTGAACAACTTGTACAGGCGTGGCTACACCATGATAGACTTTGTCAAGGTTTGTGATTTTACCACCAAAAACTTCCCCAATTGCTTGATGTCCCAAACAAACGCCGAGAATCGGTTTGGATTTGGCATAGGCAGCAATGATCGGCTTAAGAAGTCCTGCTTCATCTGGAATTCCGGGTCCTGGTGACAAGACAATTTTGTCGTAATTAGCAACCTCTTCGACTGTAAGTTGATCGTTGCGCTTAACAGTAACAACGCAGTCTAAGTCCTCGAGGTAATGCACCAAATTGTAGGTGAATGAATCGTAATTATCAATGACGAGTATATGCATAGTTATAGTTTTTCGGCTTCTTCCAGTGCTTTTTGCAAAGCCCCCAATTTGTTATAAACTTCTTGTAATTCGTTTTTTGGTTTTGATTCCGATACTACGCCGGCACCCGCTTGGTAATGCAGTACATTGTTTTTGCTTAAAAATGACCGAATAATAATAGCATGATTGTAGTTACCGTCAAAATCCATAAAACCAATGGCACCACCATAAAAGGCACGGCTTCGGTTTTCATAATCTTCAATAAGTTGCATGGCACGGTGCTTGGGTGCGCCGCTTAGCGTTCCTGCAGGAAAAGTATCAGCAACAATTTCCATAGTACTTCGATCACTCTTTTTCATCCCTGTCACTTTAGACACCAAATGGATCACATGCGAATAGAATTGCACTTCACGGTTTTTCTCAACTCGTACTTGATTGCCGTTGCGACTCAAGTCATTTCGGGCCAAGTCAACCAACATCACGTGCTCGCTGTTTTCTTTTTGATCTTTTGCTAATTCACGTGCTCGCTCTGCATCTTGCTCGTCATTTCCTGTTCGTCGAAAAGTACCTGCAATGGGATGAATTTCAGCTTTGCCGTCTTTGACAATCAATTGTGCTTCGGGTGAACTCCCAAAAATCTGATAATTTCCAAAGTCAAAATAGAAGAGATAGGGGGAAGGGTTTACAGACCGAAGAACACGATAGAGTGTGAAGTTGTCTCCTAAAAAGGGTTGTGAAAATCGTCGTGATAAAACAATTTGAAACACATCACCGCGATAACAATGCTGAATCCCTTTTTCGACAAGTGATACAAACTCATCATCAGTTAGGTTTGAAAACGCATCACCATTTCTTCTGAACTTGTGGGAAGGGAGATTGCACGACTGTAGAATGCTAATTACTTCGTCTAAATTATTGGGTGTGTTGTAACAATGCGCGTAGAGGTGCGCTTCATTGTTGAAGACATTAATTGCGATTACATTTTGAAATAGCGCATAATACATGTCAGGAATATCAACATCTTCTTCTTTTTTTGTCAGTGTGATGTCCTCAAAATATTGAACGGCCTCGTAGGAAGTGAAGCCAAACAGACCATTCGAAACAAAACGCCCGCCGCTGAAATCGCCATCAAATTCCTTTGCAAAATCACTGATGTGTTTTGCGACTTTCTCGTTGGTGGCCAAGCTTTTTTCTCGCGAACTGCCGTCTGGGTAACGATAATGCAACGTCTGTTTTTGAAGTTTTATATCTGCAATCGAATGAAAACAGATATACGCAACGCTATTATCATTAACTCCATAATCTGAACTTTCCAACAGGATACTATTGGGGAATTTATCACGTATTTTGAGATACATATTGACAGGTGTCATCGTATCGACCAATAATTTTCGATGATGGGTATTCAGTTTATATTTCATGTGTTTTTCCATAAAAAAAGGCTTGTCGTAAAGACAAGCCTATTTGTATTTAAATACTAGGTGCGCCTCACGACTAAGCGTAATTTGCAGACCACCAAATATTGATTTTTTTCATTTTGTTTGTCAAATATATAAATCAACTGTAATATAGCCAACTCAAATAAAAAATTATTTGTTGTTATGTGACCCATCACAATATCCTTCCGGGTCCTGTGTGTTTCCACATCCACATTTTGGGCGATCGTTTTTCATTACTTAAAAATTTAAAGTTACAGATAAGTCAAACTCATCATAGATGGCTTTGTTACCCAAATTATCAAAAAAGCTATTTGAACCATATCGCACATTGTACTTCGAACGATCGATTTTGACATCTGCTTTTGCACTGTTGTCTTTCACGGTCATTGGAAAAGTGACAGGATGTGTTTGTCCTTTAATAGTAAAGTCACCAGTAACCGAATAGCCATCGTCAGTTTTTTCAACTGCGGTAATGACCATTGTCGCTTCAGGGAATTGTTCCACATCAAAAAAGTCACCTGACTTAAGGTGTTTTTCGAGATTCTTTTTTGATCCTCCAGTGAGGTCAGTGACCACGATAGATGTCATATCAACTGAGAATGAGCCACCAGTGAGTTGGTCATCTTCAAATGCAAGGTCTCCTCCGAGCAATTTGATTGTCCCATAGTGATCACTTGTCAATTTATACCCTTTCCATTCAATAGTGGAGTTGGAAATAGATATAGGATAAGATTGAGCAAATGCAATGCTAGCTGCAAAGAGCCATACGAGGAGATTGAATTGTAATGATTTCATATTATTGAATTTAGATTAAAGTGTTATGATTAATTTTTGATAGATTGTAAGTAAATTCTGAAGGTCGCTTTCAGAAAGTCTATTTGCGATTTCTACTTCTTTATTAATGATATATGGATCAATTTTTAGCAGAAGAGCAAGTCCTTGCTTGGTGATTGAGATGTCAACCTTTCGTCTATTTTCATGGCATTGTTTACGTTCAACAAGTCCTTTTGTAATCAAACGATCCACCAAACGTGTTGTATTACTTGTTTTGTGAATCATCCTTACGGTGATGTATTGTAGCGTTGCAGGGCTTTTTTTACATCCACGAAGAATACGAAGCACATTAAATTGTTGTAGTGTCAAATCGTAAGGATGTAATGTACAGCTCAATTCATCGCCAATTAATTGACCCAAACGCATGGTTTCGACGACAAGAGATTTTGCTTGATCCTTCATTATTGTTATAACAACATTTGTTATGACAAATATAATAGAAATTTTGTAACTGCAAATTGTTTTGTAATTTTATACATTATGTGGAAAAGATATATGCTTGCTGTTTTATTATTTACGAGCTGTATGTATCTTCGTCCAAAACAGAATAGCATGTCAGATCTATCACAAAATGATTGGGCGGAAGGACTCGTAGCAGCGTCCGAAGCAATAGTACTAGACGTACGAACCGAAGAAGAATTCGAAAGTGGGTACATACCCAATGCGATTAATATTGATATTCGGCTGGGAGCTGGTTTCATAGATGAGCTGAACAAGCTTGACAAAACAGCGCCTTATTATGTGTATTGCCGATCGGGCGCACGAAGTGCTCAGGCCGTTCAGATAATGCAAGATATGGGCTTTGCATTTTCATACAATCTTTTAGGAGGTATCCTAGCATGGGAAGGTGAAGTGATGGAGTAGGCACGCCCCAAGTGCAAGCGTCATGAACGAAAAACTTATGTATTACCTGTGGCAAAATCCACAGTTTATGGTTTATCCTTTACACACGACAGATAACAGATCGTTATCCATAGTTCGTGCTGGTCAACTCAACTCCAATAGCGGCCCCGACTTCTTGTTTTCACAAATACAGCTCAATCAAATCACATGGATTGGACATGTTGAAATGCACGTACAGAGTTCGGACTGGTACGCGCACAATCACCATACAGATGTGGCATACAACAATGTGATCTTGCATGTGGTGTGGGAAGATGATGTGCAGGTTCATTCTTCTGACGATGAGCCCATACCCACTTTGGTTCTTCAGAATTATGTCAATGAGCAGATTTTAGGTCGCATTCAAGCATTGTCGGATTCCGAACAGTGGATTCCGTGTGCCGATCAACTCGCGACCATTACCCACTTTAGACAAATGGCTTTTTTTGATCGTTTATTTGTGGAGCGTTTAGCAAACAAAACAAAAGTATTTCAGCAGTGGCTGAGCCAATCGGCCAATGACTGGGAGGCGGTGTTATTTGTTGCGTTAGCAAAAGGATTTGGTCTTGCGCTCAACGGAATGGCTTTTGCTGCGATTGCCCAATCTATTCCTTTCAATATTATTCGAAAATCAACAGACCCAATCGAAATTGAAGCTATTCTACTGGGACAGGCAGGACTATTAGACAGCGACGTAGAAGATGCATACAAAGACAAATTGAAAAGGATGTATCAATATGCTTGTCAAAAATACAAACTGAAAAAAATTGATGAAAAGGTAAAGTTTTTCAGAACACGACCCTCAGGCTTTCCGTCCATACGCTTATCGCAATTAGCACAGTTGTACACAAAACACACGCACATGTTCGATAAAATTATCAATGGCGATTGTAAGGACAAGGTGTCTGCTTTTTTTGAGGTTGAAGCTTCTCCTTTTTGGCACACACATTATGTGTTTGGTA
>JABHGH010000006.1 GCA_018672145.1 Flavobacteriaceae bacterium | reverse complement strand
TTTGCAAAAAAATTTAAAGGTCATGGTTGGATGGGCATCAAATTCCAAACCGAGCCCGATGGTCCCTACTCTATGATTAGCACGCATTTGCGTTTCCATGAAAACGATGCTCGCTCGCAACAAGAGTCTGTCGGAGTGATGGGAGTCAACCTCATTTATGGCGCTTTCTATCAGCATGATAGACCTCGAAAAATGCTTCGCTATCTGTTTGACCATGTCGATAAAACAGCCATAGAGATCGACACGATAAACTTTACAGGGCCTCTATTTAAGAAAGTCGATAATCGCCTTCTCAGTTTGGAACTCGTGAAAAACGGAATGACCGAAGCGGTTATGTTTGGACCAGATGGGAACAACTTACTCCCAGCACGTGTGCTTTACAAAAAAAACATCCTTGCCATTCGAGGGAGTTTTCGTCCCGTAACCAACGTCAACATGGATATGTTTGAAAAGTCTTCTTCGCTTTTTTATAAGGAAGATGGGGTTGCTCCTGAAAACACGCTAGAAGTTTTTGAGATTACCTTGTCCAACCTGATGTCAACGGGAATCATTGACGAGCAAGATTTTATGGATCGAGCCAAGTTGTTATGTGCTTTGGGATTGACAGTCATGATTTCTGACTTTAAAGAATACTATCGTCTGGTTGAATATTTTTCGAACTACACCACAAAAAAGATTCGTTTGAGCATGGGCGTAAGCAACCTTGTTGAAATATTTAATGAGAAGTACTACCGAAAACTCAGTGGTGGTATTTTGGAAGCTTTTGGAAAACTATTTTTTAAAAACCTCATTGTTTATCTCTACCCAATGATTGACAGAGAAACAGGCGAAATTATTGACAGCACAAACGTCCGAGTAGCATCTCAAGTAAAAGAGCTATACAAGTTCTTTGCCTACAACGACAAAGTCATCGACATTACCGATTACAACAAAGATTATTTACAGATCTATTCCAAGGAAGTCTTAGAGATGATCAATCACGGGAAACAAGGATGGGAAAAAATGCTTCCTGAAAAAATAGTTAAACTAATCTCCAGCGAAAACTTGTTTGGCTATCAAACTGATCCTAAAAAACGATTGGATTAAGCCTAAAGAATTTGCACTGCGTGTTCTTTGGTTTTAACCTTATCTATCACACGTTCCACAACTCCATTTTCGTCAATAATAAAAGTGACTCGCAATATCCCTTCATAGTCTTTCCCACGAAATTTTTTAGGCCCCCAAACACCAAACCCATGAATGAGCTCTTTGTCTACATCAGCAAGTAAGGGATATGGAAAAGTGAATTTCATGGCAAATTTTGCTTGAGCAGAGACCGAATCGGCACTGACCCCGAGTATAGAATATCCCGCTTTTGTGAGTTCGGCATAATGGTCACGCAAATCACATGCCTCTAATGTGCAACCAGGAGTGTTGGCTTTTGGGTAGAAAAAAATTACAACTTTTTTGCCTGCGAAATCAGATAGAGAAACTGTGTTTCCTTCATGATCTAAAACAGAAAAATGAGGTGCTTTGGAACCGACTTGAATCATAGCAATATTTTTAGATTAGTTTTGTAAAAATACGAATTATGAACAAAGCCGAAAAAGTTGAGTTTGTGATGAAAACTTTGGAGGAATTATATCCGGAGATTCCCATTCCACTCGATCACAAAGACCCTTACACCTTGCTTATTGCGGTTTTGCTCTCTGCACAGAGTACAGACGTTCGAGTCAATAAAACGACGCCCTTTCTCTTTGCCAAAGCAGATAACCCATATGACATGATCAAACTAACTATTGATCAAATACGGGAAATCATACGCCCCGTTGGGCTATCACCCCAAAAAGCGAAAGGAATTCATGGGCTTTCTCAACGCCTTGTTGACGATTATAATGGAGAGGTTCCAGCCGACTTTGAAGCCTTGGAGTCTTTTCCAGCGGTTGGACACAAAACGGCAAGCGTTGTGATGGCGCAAGCATTTGGCGTACCCGCTTTTCCTGTGGATACGCACATCCATCGTCTTATGTATCGTTGGGGGCTAACCAATGGCAAAAACGTCCTGCAAACCGAAAGGGATGCCAAACGTTTGTTCCCTAGAGAACGTTGGAACGATTTGCATCTTCAGATCATCTGGTATGGACGTGAGTACTCGCCAGCAAGGGGTTGGGATTTGTCAAAAGACAAAATCACAAGCACAATTGGAAGAAAAAGTGTGCTTAACGCTCAAATAAAAGCATCCTCCTAGTTTAAAATACCTTCAAAAGAGAAATTAGATTTACTTGTTTTCACTTCATAACTAGAGGCAAAAGCAAGAATAAAATCAATAGTTTCTTTTGTAGGCTGCAAGCATTTGTTTTGTTTGTAAATAGGGTAAAGTTTATCCATTAACAATATTTTCATAGCTAACGGACAAAAAAATAGATTTATTGTGTGAATATCAAATTTCTATCCTCAATCATTTTACGAAGATTCATGACCGCATAACGCATACGTCCGAGGGCAGTATTGATGCTCACTCCAGTAACCTCACCAATTTCTTTAAAACTCATATCTTTATACAAACGCATTCGCAACACCTCTTTTTGGCTTTCAGGTAGTTCCTCAATCAGCATTGTTAAATCATGGTTTATTTGACTTTCGATGATTCTAAACTCGACATTGTCATCTGGCTCAATCAAACGGCTTAATATGTCAAAATCGTTATGTTTAGATTCGTGTAGGGGTAATCGACTTTTTTTACGGTAATGATCCATAATGAGGTTGTGCGCAATGCGCATCACCCACGACAAAAAACGACCGTCGTCAGAATATTTTCCCAAACGAAGACTTTTGACCACTTTGATAAAAGTGTCTTGGAAAATATCATTTGCCAAATCAGGATTTTGAACTTTGGAGAATATAAACCCATAAACACGTTTTTGATAACGGTTTAGAAGAGTTGAAAAAGAGGATTGATCACCAGCAATAAAACTAGCTATAAGGGTACTATCATTTGCAGACATAGCAAAGCGTTTTAAATTAAATTAAAAAAATATAAAACGTAGATGTCCGCTATAGGCAGTAGAATTTGATTCAAATATACTAGAAAATTAGAACTTCAATAAATTCTTTAAAAATCGAAGAAATAATTACCTTTAGCGATTCGGCAAAAAAATCAATTGAAAAAAGAAAAAAGAATACGTATTCAAGGTGCTAAAATGCACAATCTCAAAGGGGTAAATGTTGATATTCCCAATGGTAAACTTGTTGTTTTAACAGGTCTTTCTGGATCTGGAAAATCAAGTTTAGCATTCGATACGCTTTATGCCGAAGGACAGCGCCGCTATGTAGAAAGTCTATCGTCTTATGCGCGACAGTTTTTAGGTCGTTTAGATAAGCCTAAGGTGGAAAAAATTGAAGGCTTAGCGCCCGCCATCGCGATAGAGCAAAAAGTAAACAGCACCAACCCACGATCAACCGTGGGCACAACCACAGAGATTTATGATTATCTAAAACTTCTGTTTGCTCGTATTGGCACAACCTATTCGCCTGTTTCAGGGGAAGCAGTGACTAAAGACAGTGTGTCTGACGTTTTAGACAAGCTGCAGACCTATGAAGAAGGAACCAAATGTATTCTTTTTGCCCCTATTCATGTCGACGATAATAAGTCCATAAAAAAAATGCTAGATCTTCTAGAACAACAGGGCTATGCACGGATTCAAGTAGAAGGTGAAATCGTTCGAATTAGTGAAGTCAAAGACAAACTACAATCCACTTTTTCACTTGTCGTGGATCGAGTTGTCTTGCGAAATGACAACGACGCCATGAGTCGCTTAGCTGATTCTGTTGAGACCGCATTTTTTGAAGGCAAAGGGGAGTTGGAAGTTCTCTTCTTAGCCACTGGCGAGCAACTTTCATTTTCGAACCGTTTTGCTTGCGATGGCATGACATTTTTAGAACCAAGCACTCACCTTTTTAGCTTTAACAATCCTCTAGGCGCTTGTCCATCATGTGAAGGATATGGCGACTTGATCGGTATTGATCACGATCTAGTGATACCCAATACAGGATTGTCTGTATTTGAGGACGCCGTAGCGCCTTGGCGCTCTGCCAGTGCCAGTCGGCACAAGAACAAACTCATTGACACTGCCTATCAATTTGATTTTCCAATTCACAAGCCCTATTTTGAACTTAGCGACGAACAAAAAGAAGTGTTATGGAACGGAAACACGCATTTTAAAGGGATTTATTCCTTTTTTGAAAAGCTAGAAAAGAAAAGTTATAAGATTCAAAATCGAGTCATGCTGTCTCGTTACCGTGGCCGAACGACCTGTCCAGAATGTCAAGGAAAGCGACTCCGTGAAGAAGCCAATTACGTTAAAATAAATGACAAATCTATTGGAGATCTTGTCGTTTTATCTGCTTCTGAGCTGCGGTCTTTTATGGATCAACTTCAACTCACTGACCATGAATACAATGTGGCCGAACGCCTTCTTTCCGAAATCAAAAGTCGTTTGGATTTTCTTTGTGAAGTAGGACTGTCTTATCTTTCTTTAAACAGAAAATCAAATAGCCTGTCTGGTGGAGAATCACAGCGTATTAATCTCGCTACATCTCTAGGAAGCAGCTTGGTTGGATCGCTTTATATACTCGATGAACCAAGTATTGGGTTGCATCCCAAAGACACCGAGCGGTTGATTCAGATTTTGTACAAACTACGTGATTTAGGAAATACAGTGATTGTCGTCGAACACGATGAAGATATTATTCGTGCAGCCGACGAAATAATCGATATGGGTCCAGAAGCAGGTGTTTTTGGTGGGGAGATAATAGCACAAGGAGACTTGGCTACGATTCTCAATTCGGAAGGCCTCACTGCCGCATACCTAAACGGAAAACAAAAAATAGCAGAACCACACGTGGCTGTAAAATCATCAAAAAGCATCCAGCTGATAGGTGCACGAGAAAACAATTTAAAAAACATCGATGTTCGCTTTCCCCTCAACTGTATTACAGCAGTTACCGGAGTTTCAGGCAGCGGAAAAAGCACACTTATCAAATCGATTTTTTGGCCAGCATTGTTGCGCAAAAAAGAAATTTTTGGAGAAAAAGCTGGGCAGCACAGTGAAATAAAAGGCGATATTGCTTCGATTTCTGTGATCGAATACATCAGTCAAAATCCCATCGGGACTTCCTCTCGATCCAATCCGGTAACTTACATTAAGGCTTATGACGAAATCCGTAAGTTGTACGCTGCTCAACAAGCTTCAAAACTCAATGGATACTCCGCCAAACATTTTTCGTTTAACGTTGATGGTGGGCGTTGTGAAACCTGTAAAGGAGAGGGCGAAGTCACCGTCGAAATGCAGTTTATGGCAGATGTAAAGCTGACTTGCGAAACTTGTGATGGGAAACGTTTTAAACGTGAGGTGCTAGAAGTGCGGTTTGCAGAAAAAAACATCTATGACATTTTATCATTGAGCGTTGATGAAGCCTTATCATTTTTTACGCAGCACAACGAAAACAAAGTCGCCAACAAAATCAAAGCACTAGCCGATGTCGGAATGGGTTATGTAGCTTTAGGACAGTCTTCCTCTACCCTTTCAGGTGGTGAAGCGCAGCGAATTAAACTCGCAAGCTATTTGACTAAAGGGAGCCAAAAAGACAACATCCTCTTTTTGTTTGATGAACCAACAACTGGACTTCATTTTCATGATATCAGTAAACTTTTACAATCCTTTCGCCAATTGATTGGAAAAGGACACAGCATCATTGTCATTGAACACAACACTCATTTGATCGAATATGTAGATCATATTATTGATTTGGGTCCATCAGGTGGTAAAGAGGGCGGAAAACTTTTGGCGACAGGAACGCCAAAAGAACTTGCTCAAAACAAGAAATCAAGCCTTTATGGGCATTTATTTCATCAATCGCTTACCCAAACGAAGTAAATCTTCAGACAACTTTAAACGCACAATAAGTACAAAATAGACCACAGATACAACAGTAGAAAGTAATGCAATCTGAACAATAGGGTGGCCTGAGAATGATAGTTGTTTACAACAAAAATATAATCCCGTCATAACAAGTAATGATGTAAACATATTCCAAGAAAAGGGATGTATTTTGATTGTATAGAACAGGTACATAATTTTAACCCCTATAGAGCTCAGAACAACAACCAAGGTAGCCAAAGCTGCTCCATCGATTCCGTACCGCGGAATCCAATAACTGTTGAGTAATGCTACACCCAAAGCCATCCCGATTGAAAACACAAGACTGATGCGGTAAAAAGAGCTGTTTGATATGATGGCACTTCCACACCCAAAAATCATCGTGATCATTTTGGCAAGTGAAATGTAAAGAACAACGAGTGTAGCCGAACGATAACCCACATCAGGAAGTAGTCCAAACAAGGCCGTGCTGTTGAGGTTGATCAGCAGAAAAAACCAACCCGAAACTATCACCAAATTCAGTGCACTCTTTTTGTATAAATTCTCAACCTCCTTTTGATTACCGTTATTGATCGCTATAGCCACCAAGGGGTTTAAAATTTGTCCCATCGCACGTGAAGGAACCTCGACGATTGTCGCGGCGAAAATGGCAACCGCATAAAAAGCGGTTTGTTGAATCGCTTGAATTTGTGGAATCATAAACTTGTCAATATCCAGCAGCAAACTCCCTGCAGAAGCTGCTAACACAATGTAGAGCGCATAGACAAGAATTGAACGAAAATTTTTTGGGAACTGAAAGGATAGACGAATGGGATAATAACGATGAGCAATAATAATCATCAACAGCAATCGAAGATAATAGCCACAAACCAACGCAATAACAAAACTCTTAAAGGAGAGCGAAAAGAAAAACAAAAGAATTAACAATACAAAAAGAAACAATCGTGGGAAAATTTCCTTTAACGCATTGCCAGCAACAGACTGCAATTGAACACGAGCCCAAGCATAAAAAATTTCAAAATAAGCAGCCGCCAACGCAACAACATAAATTACCCAAGTATATTCAGCGATAACAGGGTTTGTGATGGATAATGCATTCGAGATAACATTATAAAAAAACACACCAATTCCTCCAACGATGAGCGCAATAAGAAAAGGCAACCAAATGACAGAAGACATAAAACGTTGCTTTTCTTCTGCCGTGTCATAAGATGAAAAAAACTTGATAATCGTTTGATTGATTCCAAAGCCAATGAGCGGCATTAACATGTTTGAGGAAGCCAATAAAAAAACAACGAGTCCATATTGTTCTGCAGATAAAAAAACAGGATAAAACACTAAAGTGTTTATACCGCCAATCGCAAATGCGACAACAATGATCAATACATTATTTGTGGTCTGTTTGGCGATTATCCCCATGTTGGTTCGAATTTGTCCAACAACAAATGTAACTCTTCGGCTTGTTTTTCACGGGAAAACAAATTGCTAGGCGCTTGTAACTCTTTGGGAGTGCCTTTTACATAGCGATCAAATTCACCTTCAATCCACTTCTTTATTTTATCTGTTTCGGAATACAAAAACACCGCTCCTAAGTTGTGTTTTCGAATCAATTCAGACATGTCACCATGCTGATTAACTACAGCCAAAACAGGTCGTCTGGCTGCCATGTATTCATAAATTTTTCCATGAATAACGAGATGACTATCAGGGTTGTCATTCCCCAACAGCAACAGGATGTGTGCTTCTGGCAAAATTTGATCAATCTCCTTTTTGGATTGATAGCCGTGCACTACCGTTTGATGTGTAAAAGAACTCGGAAGGTTATTCGTGCTGTGATCGCCATATAAATGCAAAGATGCTTTTTCTGAAAAGGTAGGATTTGAGGAAGACAGTTGCTCTAAGACAGAACGTATAAGGTTGAGATGCTGATTTGTTTTGAGTGCGCCAGCATAGGTTATGATAAAGTCTTTTGAAGGTTCACCAGACAAAACTCTTTCAAATCCGTTCAACACAGTATGTACATTAGCGTTGTGCTCCCCAAAAATGGATGCCAATTTTGGTGAGGTTGTGAGTACACAATCCGCAGCAGAGACCACACGTTTTTCCCATATTTGGTGACACTTTCGTGTCACGGGAAGCATCGGCAGTTCCTGATTGACAAAAAATTGAACCCAAGGATCACGAAAATCAGCCATCCATCGCAATTGTTTGTTTTTTCGAAATGCATAACCAACCATGTGCGTGGCATGTGGCGGGCCCGTAGTAATCAGCCATGATGCGGCCTTTTTTTCTAAACGTTTTTTTACCATGCGTATCGCAGGTTTGATGAAAAATTGACGAGCATCTGGAAAGAAAAAATTGGCACGTATCCAGCGAACAACAGTACGAAATAATGAGTGTTTCTCGGTTGGGGTTGCAGATTGGTAGAGTTTCTTTCCTGGCTCCCATATCGATAAAGGGAATACCTGTATTCCCTGTGGTAATGAAGAGTCACCAGATGACTCAATGGGTGTGCCAACTGGGTTATTGACAGTAATCACATCAAGAGTCCAGCCCTTTTTGGCAAGGTAATTTGCAAAAAACCACCAACGCTGTACCCCTGACCCACCAGCTGGAGGCCAGTAGTAACTCACAAGAATAATATGTTTGTTGGCTTGCTTACCCAATTCGCTTTTTTTTAGGCATAAAACGCTTTGGAGCAAAAGAAAGTAATAGTAAAAGTGCAAATAGTCCATACCCCCCTAGCTGGATGCTTGATCCACGTGCAATCACTTGAGGTTCAAAGCGAAAAGAGATATCGTGATCGCCTGCTGGAATGATCAAACCACGCAATGCGTAATTCACACGATAATGTGGTACCCTACCCCCATCAATGTAAGCTTGCCAACCATGTGGATAATGCATTTCAGAAAACACAGCAAAAGCTGTAGATGAAGTCGAAGATTGATAGGTCAACGCATTGGCTTTATGATGTGTCAGCGTAATTTGTGAAAGACTGTCAGTAGAAAAAGTGTTTTGTGGAATCTCATCCGTTGTCAATGCAATTTTAGTGAGATCTTCATTGGCAAGTCGCCGAATTTCCTCATCGGCTGATCGGCACACACGCACAGCATCTACAAACCATGCATTTCCAAAAGCATTGGGGTTAATGCCCGCAGAAAGACCACCTTGATCATCAGTCTGTAAAGTGTATTTAACATTCAGCATGTTTACAACATCGGGACTAATTTTACTACTGAGATGGTAATCATATAGCGATTGCATACGGTGAGGCTTAGCTCCATGATAACCACCTATGGTGTTATGAAAATAAGCTGTGCGTGCATGTGCCATTCCAAGGCGCGGTTCAAACACACGATATCGTGTAGTATCTGCTAAAATGATGCGATCGGCAGATGTTGGCTGAAAAGGACGTTGCATCGTTGATTTATTAGCAAAGTCATCGCTGTTTACATAGTTATTACCAAAAGACCAAAGATCAATCAGGATCGCCAAAGCGAGTAATGGTACAACATACTGTTTGTGTTTGGACCAAAACACGATACGACAAATGAGATAAAGTATGCCCACATAAATCACTGAACGAAACAAATCGGAAAGCAAAATTGCTTTTCGATCTTGCTGTAAAGGATTCATGATTTCAGGATATGACGCAAAAGGCTCAAAGGCGGATTGATAGTCAAATACAAAAACCGCACCGATCCATACGAGTAAAAGGATAGACGCTAAAATTAGTCCCGTTTGGTTGAGAGCTTTTTTACGTTTTGTGTTTGTAGCATCCATCAGACCGATCATTCCAAATACAGCCGCAATAGGAAAGCAAATTTCAAGAATCACTTGCGCGGAGCTAACAGCTCTAAATTTATTGTAGAATGGCATATAATCAATCAGGAACTGGGTGAAATCTGGGACATTTTTACCCCATGATATCAGAAGAGAAACGACAATGGAAGAAAGTAAAATCAAACGCCAACGGCGATGCATGAGAAAGAACCCAAGCACAGCCAAGAAAAACACTGTAATTCCAATGTAGGCCGGTGCCTCTACAATTGGCTGATCACCCCAGTACGTACGCGCATAGTTGAAAACATATTGAGCAGTCTCTGGGTCGAAATTTTGTAAAAAACTTGCCAGTTCTCCTGACGAATTTGTTTGATCACCACTTCCCCCACCGGTCAAGCGTGGAATAATCAAATTTAAAGATTCGACTATGCCATAGCTATATTCAGTGATATAATCAAAAGACAGTCCATCTGAAGATAGCCTTGGCTCACCAGTCATTGTTTCTTTTAACGGAGACGTACCGCGGGTACTTTCATTTGCATATTGTTTTGTGGCTAACAATTGGGTTGCGTTAAAACTAAGTGCGAGCAGCATGGCACCAATCAGTATAGTTATTGACTGCAAATAGGACAGGTACTTTCGAGAACGAACATATTCAATCCCAAAGCAAACACAAATCACTGCGATCAAAATGAGCATATAGTATGTCATCTGATAGTGATTGGCGTGGAGCTGAAGTGCAGTGGCAATGGTCACTATGCCAAATCCGTATTTCCGTTGATTTGAGAACAGATAAAGCACACCAAGAACAACAAGTGGCATATAGCCAATGGCAAGGGCTTTGGTGTTGTGTCCTACCCCCAATATGATGAGCAAATAGGTCGAAAATCCAAAAGCAATTGCTCCCGCAATTGCTACTGGTATTTTAGGAGTAAAAAAAAGCATTAGGAGGTAAAAACTGAGTAGATAGACAAAAAGATAATCGGCTGGTCGAGGTAAAAACCGAATGATCTTATCAACACCACCGATAATATCATTTGGGAAGTTGGACGTAATTTGATAGGTGGGCATCCCTCCAAAAGCATTGTCTGTCCAATACGGTTCTTCATCGTATTCGGCACGGTGCTCTAACACCTGACGCTGCATCCCTTGAAACTGTTGAATATCGGATTGAACAATCACTTTACCACTGAGAAGCGGATAGAAATAAGCGAGCGCAAGCAGCGCAAACAATGTGATTGATAGAAAGTGTAGTAAATTGTTTTTAATCATTCGTAAAAGAACTTGAATACTCAAAAATACAATTCTATGCGTTACCAATGATGTGCTACTGCAATTCTTTATCTTTGAAAATATGAATGCAAAAAAGTTTGTTCTTTTTCTCTTTTTTGGGTTGTCTTTTTTGGTGTTATCTGGGCAATATACCTCAATCATTAATAGCAATCGGCCTGGATTAACACAAGGAGCTTTTTCCATTGCTCCTGGGGTATATCAAATAGAGTTTGGAACTTCCTACCGGAAAGATCAGTTTTTATCTCTTGCACAAGCTAAAAGTAGAGGCGTTGGTTTTACGTTGGACCTGCGCACTGGCCTTATCCTTCAAAACCTTGAACTTATTTACAGGGTAGACTATCATAAAGATGTCTTCACATATAATAATGCAGATGGTGAAAGTCGTTTAGATAGAATAGGAACAAAACGGAATACGATAGGTTTCAAGATCTTACTCTTTGATCCGCATAGAAACCAAAGTTGGTATAAGCCAAACACAAAAAGCTACAAAGCCAATAAAGGTATCCGTATGGTTGACTTAATTCCCGCAGTATCATTTTATGCGGGATCAGAGCTTAACTTTGGGAACATCTATCCTTACGGCGAACCCTTTGCTCCTCTTTTAGATAGCACACCCTCCCCCGTAGAACAAGATGACATTTCAGGTGAATATAGTTTGATAACCCAAAATCATTTTCTAAATAACTATGTTCTGGTGTCAAATTGGGGCAAACGCTATGTAGGGAGTGCGTATGAGCAAAATTTTGTTTCCACGAGTTTGATCGTGCCAATTAAGAAAAAGCTCGTGGGATTTATTGAACAACATGCCGTTAAAAACAAATTGTTTTCAGATATCTTTATGACGTTAGGGGCTGTTTATTTAATCAATGAAAACATTCAAGTAGATGCATTTGCAAGCCATACTCTAAAAGACACGCCAGCAATGATGACTACAGGTATTGGGGTTTCCTATCGTATAGACCGGTACAATGACAATGGTATTCCACAAGAGATTAAAGTGTTGCGTAAGCAAAGAAAAAAGCAGCGATTAGACAGAAAAATAAATGCTAAAGAATTGAGAGACATAAATGCAAAAAATAAAAAAATGCGTAAATTCGAACGTCAGCAACGAAAATTATCTCGCAAATCTAAAACGTGAATAAATGTATAGACTTCAAGAAGTACATTCACCTACATCTCGCAAAGCCTTTTTTTCCTTTCCATTCAAACTCTATAAAGGATGCTCCGAATGGGTTCCTCCAATAACTAAAGAAGAAAAAGCAGTCTTTAATACCGAATCAAATCCAGTATTCGAAAATGCAGAGGCAAAGCTCTTTTTAGCAATGAAAGGGAATGAGGTGGTTGGTAGAATAGCAGCCATGATCAACTGGATAGAAGTCAAAGAACAAGGCAAAACCAAAGTTAGATTTGGATGGTATGACAGCATCGATGACATTGAGGTTAGCAAACTTTTATTAGAAGCAGTGTATGACTGGGGCAAAGAAAAAGGATTGACTTATATGGAAGGGCCTATGGGCTTTTCCAATATGGATAAAGCTGGGATTTTGGTGAAAGGTTTTGAGCACAAAAACACCATGATTACTTGGTATCATTACCCATATCAAATGGAACACCTCGAAGAATTAGAATTGACCAAACAAGCTGAGTGGGTCGAATATAAAATAAAAATATACCGTGCCGAAGATGCGCCAGAAAAAGTCAAGAAATATGCCTCTCTCATAGCCAAACGATATAAGCTAAAGCCTCTTGAATTCAAACATCGAAAACAAATTATTCCCTACGTTGACGATATGTTTGACTTGCTCAACAAAACCTATGACAAGTTGCAATCATTTGTACCTATTCAACCTTATCAAATAGCGCATTACAAAGAAAAATACTTTTCATACATCCATCCAGACTTTATTAAATGTGTCACTGATGAAACTGGGAAACTCGTTGCTTTTGCGATAACCATGCCCTCATTTTCTGAAGCACTTAAAAAAGTAAACGGCTCGTTGTTTCCTTTTGGGTTTTTACACATTTTACAAGCACAGCGCAAAAACCATAAAGCTTCTTTTTATTTGATTGGCATCGACCCCGCCTATCAAAACAAGGGAGTGACTGCCATCTTGTTTGATGCCATACAACGTATGTTTAACAAGCGAGGGATTACAGATGTTGAGACAAACCCTGAGCTAGAAGAGAATAGCGCTATCCAAATGATGTGGAAAAACTATGAGCACGATCTTCACAAACGCAGAAGAACATATAAAAAAGCAATAAGCTAGTTTTGTTTTTTATTTTTGCCAAATGCAAAGAGGGACAAAAACAATTGTGGCAACAGCCACAGCGCCAGGCGCTGGTGCGATCGCTATCGTTCGCCTTTCTGGAAATGACGCGTTTACAATCGCCGATCAATTGTTTCAATCGATACATGGAAAAATTCTGAGTAAACAATCCACCCACACCATACACCTAGGACATATCATAGATGGAGACCACACACTTGACGAAGTGTTAGTCAGTCTTTTTCGAGGTCCAAATTCATATACTGGCGAGGATGTGATAGAGATTTCATGCCATGGTTCTTCCTATATCCAGCAGCAACTTATCCAATTAATATTGAAAAAAGGCGCTGAGATGGCAGAGCCAGGGGAGTTTACCTTACGTGCTTTTCTGAATGGAAAAATGGACCTTACACAAGCGGAAGCTGTCGCTGACTTGATCGCAAGTGAAGGAGAAGCTGCTCACCGGATGGCTATGCAACAATTGCGTGGAGGTATCTCAAATCGTTTGGAAGAACTTCGAGAAAAATTGGTTCACTTTGCTTCGTTGATCGAGCTAGAACTTGACTTTAGCGAAGAAGACGTTGACTTTGCGGATCGTTCTTCACTCGAAGAATTACTTTCAGATGTTCAACACACCCTCAAAACACTCATTGACTCATTTCGTGTAGGAAATGCCATGAAAAACGGCGTACCCGTTGCTATTGCAGGGAAGCCAAACGCAGGGAAATCTTCCTTGTTAAATGCATTGGTGCAAGAAGAAAAAGCAATTGTTTCTGAAATTGCTGGAACTACACGCGACAGTATAGAAGACACGGTCATCTTGGAAGGAGTACAGTTTCGATTCATCGACACCGCTGGATTACGAGAAACAAAGGATACCATTGAAGCAATCGGCGTAAAGCGTGCCATAGACAAGATTGCCGAAGCTGAACTTTTACTCTACGTTGTTGATCCATCATCCATGGCAACGAAAGATGTGATTGAGGAAGTGAAAAAACTTCAACATAAAAACCCTCTTGTATTGGTCAACAAAGCTGACAAGCATGATCAAAAAGGTTTACAAAATTTTTGTGATTCACTTGGGGAAATTGACGCCGTTGTGATCTCAGCTCAAACAGGAAAAGGATTGGATAAACTCACGCAATACCTCGTTCGGTTTGTAAACCACACTAGCTATGACACCGTTGTAAGCAGCAACCGTCATTACGGCGAACTGCAACAGGCACTTGGTGCTATTTTAGCTGTTCGAGAAGGTCTGACAGGAGGATTGAGTGGCGATCTTTTGGCTGTAGATCTTAGGAGTGCTCTTCATCATCTAGGCACTTTAACAGGTGCTATTTCTACAGACGAGCTTCTTGGAAATATTTTCGAAAGCTTTTGTATTGGGAAGTAAATTTTCCTACTCTCTACTCCACTAATTTAACCACGCGCCTATTGACCCACTCTTTGGTGTCATTGCGATACAGTTGAAAAAGATATACACCATTTTTAAAAGCGCTTATATCAATGCTAGACAAATTGGAGTCCAACAATTGTTTCCCAGTAAGGTCATAAACAAGAATTTTCGAAACAACAGGGTGAGTGGTGACTAGTCCTTTCGTAGGATTCGGATATACCAAAATCGATGGCACCTTATCCAGTGAAGCAAACCCCAAATTTGGGTCTGTGCTGCGTGTATAGCTAAATCCGCCACCGCCACCATCAGAGCCTCCTCCTCCTGAAACCCATGAAGTAAATCTAATATCTATGAAAACGTCGTCTGACTCGCTTGTTGTTCCTTGAGTCAACTTCAAAACAATATCTTGATTTATTGGAGGTTTATTTCCTGAATTGATGTGAAAATCTCTAAAATTAGAAAATGACAAATTGCTATTTGAGGTGTTCCCAATTGCCCACAACGTATTTGCTGGGCTAGTTCCAGCACTGTATACGTCTTCAAAATGGATATTGTAGAGTCCTCCACCACTGCCGCGTGTCAGCCAAACATTACTTGTGATTCGATCTTGATTTTCTTCTAGCGTGAAATCAGCGTTATTGGATTTTGTAAATGTCATGTCGTCACCACCCCAAACGGATTGACCAAGACCAATAAAAGGCAAAAGAAGAAAGAAAAAGTTTTTCATCGTGTGAGTTTAGGTTCATTAAATATACAATTCTTATCTAACACGATATTGAAATGATACAAGTAATAGTTATAATACTCTATTTTTGTAAAAAAATATGGTGAAATATTTCTTAATTGTCATATTATTTGCGAACTCTATTCAGGGGCAAACAATATTAAATACGGAGTCTTTACTCGGTAAGGCTACAAATAGTTTAACGACTCAGATGCATCTATCTGCCAATTGGGAATCTGGAAATGAAAATTCTTTTATAACATTTAATCAAATATTAACTGGTATAAGAAGTGAAAAACAACTTTGGCGTCTTGTAGTTGCGCATGATTTTGAGGAAGATGAAGGGATCGTCACGGCCAACGACTGGAGTGGTCAACTGCGTCTTAATCATTTTACAAACAACAATTCGATATATGCTTTTGCACAAGGGCAAAGTATTCGTGTGCTCCAGATGAATCATCGCTACCTTTTTGGTGGTGGATATCGTTTTTCGTTGCTCAAAAATGAAAGTCAGTATATTGACATCGGTACTGGTTTTTTTTATGAAAATGAAGAATACCCTACTATTCGCTTTCATAAACTTCGCTATAACGTCAATGCATTTCTACGAATCAAGGTTCTAAAAAAGCTTTTTTTTAACTGCGTGACCTACGCCCAGTTTAACACGAAAAACACTGAAGACATTCGACTGTTTATAGAGCCAAAAGTCGACCTTGAACAAAAAAGATACACTCTCTCTTTTATTGCACAAAATCGGTACCACTCCATGCCTTATCAGTTAAATAAAAAAAATGATCTTACCACAAGTCTCATTCTAAGCTTTAACCTCTTTGATAAAAACCTTTAAAATGAAAAATTATCTCTTTTTACTTTTAATTGTAACAATTTGTCTTACAAGATGTAATGAGCCCGATAATTGTGGAAAAATCATAAACAAAATCACTGAGCCAAATCGGTATCTTTTTGTTATCGATTTCGAAAAAAACACCACTTCAAACAATGATCAAGATAAAGATGGGGGGCTAATCGGTGACCTTGAAGTTGATGAAAAAACCTTTTCTAACTATGAAAAGGGTGATGACTATTGCGCTGATTAGTAGCTAGTGCTTTGTCGCTTGCCCTGGCGCTGCCACTTTCCCTCTACGCACATACTGACAACAACCAGGTAATTCGTTATATATACTGGATTTTGCTGTGTAGTTTTTCGTGTCATGTCCAACGGCAGATATTTGTATTTCGACAGAATCCACATTTGTTTTTAAACCATTGTAGATAAAACTCAAGTTTCCTGAAGGAATATCCCATGATGCATATTTTACACCTTTAACAGAAAGTGCAGCTTTTTCAATTCGCTCTTTACACATCTTGCAATTGCCCAAAACCTCAACGGTTGCTTTGTCATTTTTGGTGGGTTTGTCTTGCGCTATCACTGTATAAGAGAGGCAAAACAAAAGAATACAAATAATTGATTTCATCATCAGGTGATTTAAAGGGTGTAACGCAACCCAGCATAGACCATTCGTCCAAATACTGGTGCATAAACTAAACTCGTGTCAAATGTAGGGGAAAAAGGATTGTTAGCAGATTGAATAGGATTTGACTGTTGATAATTGTTAGCGTTTTCAGTTCCTACATACAGTTCGAAATTTACCAAAGGGAGGTAAGTGATCTGAGCGTTCAGCAACCCGAAGGTATCGCTTTCCAAGCCATTTGGATTGGAAGATGAAGGTGGGATTCGTTGTTTTCCTGTAAATTGATATGTGATATCAGCTCTCCATTTCGTGCCAGCATAACCCCAGTTTGTAAAAAATCGTTGTTTTGGCTGCATTGGCTTTTGCAAAAGGCCATGGCTGTAATCAACCTGTACATCATACCATTTGTATGCAAATCGAGCGTCAATAAAACGGAACAAACGCGCATTCAAACCCAATTGAAAACTGTTTGCAAAACTATCACCATCTAAATTGTAGAAAGACACCTGTCCTTGTGTTTCCCAATCAACAACAACCTGATTTACGAATTCTGTTCGAAATAAATCTGCATTAAGGTTTACAGGGGTTGTGCCTATTTGAAAGCCTTTTAAAAAACTCAAGCCGTAGTTCCAAGCATACTCTGGGCGTAATCCAAAATGCTGATATTGAATGTTAGGGGTTTGAATTGTTCTGCTCGAAGCAAACAGTTTTTGGTTTTCCGCAAATACTGCGGCTACTCTTCTGCCACTCCCCATCGAAAAACGAAGACTGGATTCATCTGAAAAAGCATATCGAAAATGAGCGCGAGGTGTCACAAAGCTCCCAATATGATTATGGTGATCAAATCGAACTCCTAAAACCATTGATAGTTTTTCCAAGCTATCATAGCTGTATTCAAAAAAAGTACCGACAGAACGGTCTGTTCGTTCAACTTGATTGACTTCAATGGTTTCATCATATTGGTCGGAAGCTAGGTTAATACCAACTTTATATTTGTGTTTGGTATTGCTAAAAATAGAGTTGAATAAAAGATTGGCATACGTGCTTTTGTGATAAATATCATAAGAACGGTTTCCAAAATACGATTCTTGATTGTGATCACTGTATGCAAATTGAGCCCCAAAGCTTTGGTATGGCAAGGCTGGAAAAACATATCCCAATTTTAGCGTAGACTCATATCGTTTTGTCTTGATTTCACTGCCCCATACTTGCGAATTTTTATTGTCCATTTTTGGATTAAAGTCCAACTGACCAAGAAGCTTCTCGTCTTGCAAAAAACGGACGTTTACAAAAGAAACCCAGCCCTTTTCGGCATCGATATATTGCCAACGATTTAGGAGGTTTATTTGCTCGGACAATGGCATATCAAGAAATCCGTCTTTATTGGCGTCGTGACGCTCAGAACGTTCGTTGTAATGAACAAATAGATTCGAGCTAAGCTTTTTATTAAACGTTTTTTTGGTGTGAAAATTAACTTCATTTCGACCTTCTAGTGAGCGAAATAGATTTACAAATAAGGTTTCGCTAGACAACGGTTTTTTGAGTTCGGCGTTGATCTGGCCTGTCATGCTTTCATAGCCATTCACAACACTCCCTGCTCCTTTCGTGATTTGCAAACTCTCAATCCATGTGCCGGGGGTAAAGCTCAAGCCATAGACCTGAGAAGCACCCCGAACAAAGGGTATGTTTTCCTCAGTAAATAACAAATAAGGACTTGGCAATCCCATCATTTGCACCTGCTTTACACCAGTGAGTGCATTATCAAAATTCACATCGATGGCAGGATTGGTTTCAAAGCTTTCGGAAAGATTACAACATGCAGCTTTAAGCAACTCTTCACTACTCACATTCAACACATTTCTAGTCGATAGAAATGACAGCTGACTTGATTTTTTTCGTTGGGAAACAACGACCTCATCTAGATTTGCATTTTCATTACTTCGCAAAACATGTGTGATCATTTTATTGGAAGAGATGGTAATTGTATCTGATATAAACCCTACATACGAGATGACCAATTGATTGGATTTTGGATGCTTATCTAAAGAGAAATATCCATCAATATTGGTTACGGTGCCTAGCTGCGTATTGACCCAGTAAACATTTGCCCCTGGCAATTGATTTTTTACATCATCAGCAAAGACATAACCAGAGAGAGTATTTTGAGCCTGAAGAATGCCAAAAAAAACAAGAAATGGGAGAAGTCTAACCAGTATCATTATTCAAAGTTAATCATTTTTTCAAAACTGAATAATTAGAACTGTGATGGTAATAAAATCAAAAGGTAAAGTTCAGTAAACAGCAAGAAAATTATTGTTTTTTGTGAATTTCATTTTGTTTTTTTTGTAACTTTACATACTAAATATGTTATATTATGAACAAAATAAGTGTTTTAGGTCTTGGAAAAGTAGGTTCCTTGGTGGGTGTGTTACTCGGCAAACAATTTGAGGTCACAGGGTTTGATATCAGAAAACCCCATTATGAAATAGACTTACCGTTCAGCATTGAAACCATGGACATCGGAGACGTTGATAACATTCAAAAAGCACTTGACGGAGCAGATGCAGTTGTTTCTGCCCTGCCCTATTTTCTAAACAAGCACGTGGCTGAAATAGCACAACGAAAAGGGGTGCATTATTTTGACCTGACAGAAGACGTCAGCACGATGCGCCACATTGAGTCTTTGGCAGACAATGCTGTTTCTGTATTAGCACCACAATGCGGATTAGCACCCGGTTATATTGGAATCCTTGGGGGTGACTTAGCGACTCAGTTCGATGAGCTACGAGACATTGAACTTCGGGTAGGCGCATTGCCGCGTTATCCAAATGGCCAACTCGCTTACTCCTTTACTTGGTCACCAACTGGCGTGATCAATGAGTATCTTACAGATGCCGAAGCAATTCACAACGGACAACGAAAAACAGTTCCTTCGCTAGAAGGCTTTGAATACATGAATATCCAAGGGCAAGAATATGAAGCATTTACAACATCTGGAGGATTAGGAACGATGTGTACTACCTATGACGGAAAAGTAGACACTTTAAATTACAAAACCATTCGCTATCCAGGACACGGTAAACTCATGCGCTTTTTGATGTATGAAATGGTGATGAAAAACGATTTAAATCAACTCGAACAAATCCTAACAAACGCAAAACCACCTGTCGATGAAGACCTTGTTCATGTCTATGCTGTGGTAGAAGGAAAGATCAATGGGGAAATGCAGCGAAAAGAATTTTTTGAAACCTACTTACCTAAAAAAATAGAAGGTGAAATGTGGCGTGCAATTTCATGGACAACAGCCGCATCACTAGCCGCAGTCGTTGAGCTAGTGGCATCAAAAAAATTGCCGCAAAAAGGATTTATCAAACAAGAAGAAATTCAGTTGAAAGACTTTTTTGAAACAAAAAATGGATCATTACTAAAGCCCAAAACAACCTTATGAATTTCTCTTCATCCAACCCCTTAGACCTAATCCTAAATGGGTTATTTCGCCCATACTCCCAACGGGTTCCTGATGTAAAAAAAATTACAATGGGCATAAAAGAGCTAGGGTTAATTGATCGTCAAGAGGACATTATTAACGATCATATTGCCTTTAGAACTCTCGGCGTTCCAAATCTGGGTATTGCCTCTTTCGAACACATTTTTCTTCATCACGGATACACCAAAAAAGATCACTACTTTTTTCCGCAAAAGAAAATTGATGCCTATTGGTATAAGCCTCCTAGTGAGAATTACCCTCGTGTTTTTATTAGCGAGCTAAGAGTGGAAAGTCTATCGGAACAGTCACAAAAAATCATCCATAGCTATAGTGATAATGTTCTTTGTGACCCTGTCAATGAAATTGATTTGGACAGCGCTGAAGATGTTGTTTCATTTTTACATCGTCCTCTTTGGTCTGTACCTACTTTGGAGGATTACAAAAAGGTACTTCTAGAATCTGAATATGGCGCATGGGTGTTGTACAATCGATACTACCTCAATCATTACACGATTAGTGTACATGAACTCCCAAACCCATATAACAAACTGGAGAGCTTCAACAAATTTGTAAAATCATTGGGGATTAAACTCAACGATTCTGGAGGAGAAATCAAGGTCAGCCGAGATAGGCTTTTACGCCAAAGCAGCACAGTTGCCCAAACTCTTGAGGGCAAGTTTGCTCATGAAAACACTCATGAAATTGCAGGTAGTTATGTGGAATTTGCTGAGCGCTTAGTTTTGCCTGAGTTTTCTGATTTGCCAGTTGAAAAACTATCAAACTCTCATCGAAGAGATGGTTTTGAGGTAAATAATGCTGACAAAATTTTTGAAAGCACCTTTAACGAACAACTTGGCAAAAACGAGAGTAATTAGTCGAAAGCTTGTTTATAAAGTTCTATATACTTAGGGACAATTTTTTTGATGTCAAATTCTTTTGCACGAGTAAAAGCAGCCACTTTAAATTGATGTAGTTTGTCATCATTTGACAATAACTCTATCGCATAAGACGCCATTTTATCCGTTTCTCCAACAGGAACAAGAAACCCAGATGAATGATGTACCACAACTTCTGGGAGACCTCCTTGACTGGAGGCAATCACAGGTGTTTTAGCTGCCATAGCTTCCAGCGCTGCAAGACCAAAGCTTTCTTTTTGTGATGGCAATAAAAATAAATCCGAAGAACATAATATGCGATAAACATCATTTGACTTGCCAACAAAATCAACAAGATCACCTATTCCTAAATCCTTAGCCATTTGTTCGGCACTTTTTCTGTCAGGACCATCCCCAACCATGATAAGTCGAGAGCTAACTTTCTTTTGAATTTTCGCAAACACATCAATAACGTCGTGCACTCGTTTAACAGGTCTAAAATTGCTGACGTGTGAGACAATCCGTTCTGTGGGTTGTGCCAAATTATCGCGAGAACAGGTGGTTTGTAATTTCTCGTATTTATTGATATCAATAAAATTTGGAACAACCTTAATCTCCTTTCGAATGTTGAATAGATTCAAGGTATCTACCTTTAAACTTTCCGAAACACTAGACACAAGATCGGAATTATTAATACTGAATGTTACTGCTGGCTTGTAAAAAGGATGACTTCCAACAAGAGTAATGTCAGAACCATGAAGGGTTGTAACAATGGGAATATCAATATTGGATTCTGCTAGCATTTGTTTTGCCATATAGGCTGCATAGGCATGGGGAATCGCGTAATGAACATGCAACAAATCAATTTTATGCAGCTTCACCATATCAACAAGAGCACTAGACAATGCTAACTCATAAGGTTGATAATGAAACAAAGGATAATCGGGAACATGAACTTCATGAAAATGAATATTCTCCAATGAGATGTCTAATCTAACAGGCATTTTATAGGCCAGAAAATGAACTGTATTTCCAGTCTTAGAAAGTTCAATCCCTAGCTCTGTCGCTACTACACCACTCCCGCCAAAGGTGGGATAACATATAATTCCTATGCGCATCGTTTATTTGATTAATGCATTATAAATAACTCGTTGGATCTCAGATCGCAAATTGGTGTCAACCATTTTTGTGTTTTCCATCGTTGGATATGTGCGGTTTGACAAAAATACATATACCAGATCATAAGAGGGGTCTACCCAAACAAAAGTTCCTGTAAAACCCGAGTGACCAAAACTGTCATCAGAAGCACATAAACAAGTTGGTCCTGGATCCTCAAATTGTTGCTTGTCAAAGCCAATTCCACGTCGGTTGTTCTCGTCTGCGTAATATCTTTTGTTAAAATAATCAATGGTCGAAGGTTCGAAAAATTTATCTTCTCCGTAGGTGCCATCTTGTAAATACATTTGTGCAACTTTGGCTACGTCATTCGCATTGCTAAACAAGCCCGCATGACCCCCAACTCCATTTTGCATCGCCGCGCCCATATCGTGCACGTATCCTTGTATTTCTGAATGGCGAAAATATGTGTCTATCTCGCTTGGCACAATATGATCTTTAGAAACATCAGTAAGCGGAAGATAGCCCATATGATTTGCTCCGATTGGCAGATAGAGAAAAGATGTGATCAATTTATCAAGTCGTTTTTGGTATCGATGCTCAACATAATCTTTAAATATATAATAAGGCAAATCGCTGTATTTATAATAGAGCGAGTCTAACAAAGGACTATTGATGATTTCGTTCTTTATAGAATCCATATAAGTTGTACGTAAAAACATCCTAGTTGAAACCTGAAGTCTATGCCTTCTTTTTGTCTTGTTTTTGTAAAGTTTTTTTAAAGGCTGTTTGGTCTCGTCATTCAAGGTATTTTTATAAAAAGGTAACCAAGGCTGGATACCAGCATGATGAGAAAACAAGGCGCGGAAATTCATCTCTGATTTGTTTGAATACTCATAGTCGTGAAGAAGTTTCGCGATAGGAGTTGAAAGGAAAAGCGAATCTTTTTCATGTTCAACCATTGCCAATGGGACAGAAGCCAAGATTTTAGTCAATGAAGCTAAATCGTATCTATGAAACCATTGAATTGGTGTTTTCTTTTCATAACGCATAAACCCAAATGGTTTATGATAAACAACCTTGCCTTTTCTAGCGATAAGAATTTGCATCCCGGGCGTCACACTGTCCGTGATGGCTTGTTGCGCCATTTGATCAATTTTTTTAAAAACTTTACCATCTAGATCAACCTGTTTTGGGTGTCCGTACGAAAGTCGCCCTATGGGCGCAATGTCAATGCCTTCTCCTTGCTTAAATGATGAAACATCAACGGGAAGTCTGCCATTGGCTCCAATTCCTCCAAAGACCAATTGAGCGGCCTTAGACTGAAAAACAGAAGCATTTTGATAAGCTAAAATAACTGCATTGCAACTCTCAAGTGGCAATGCTGACAAACTGTAAGGGTTTGCGAAACTGACCAAAATGACATTTGCCTGTTTTGCTAGCTCGGTCATTTGTGAAACGACTCGCTGATCAAGAGTATGTTTTTCCCACGGCGTTTTATCTGGTTGGTGCAAGCCGACGAGAATATGTGTATAAGCCTTATGGTTGGTAATAGCCTCCGTGAGGGTCAACTTATCAATGTCTGTGTAATGCAATAGCCGATTGTTGAACTCCTCACCATCGGCCTGCCCAATAGAAACATATGCGATTTTGGATTGACTGATATCTTTTATAGGAAGGACTTGATTTTCGTTTCGAACCACAGTCAGGGACGCTTTCGCCAACTCATGTGTTAGTGCAGAAAATGAAGGAGGATGAATGTCTTCAATCAATGAGTCGGAATTAACAAATTTGGTTAAATGAAGATTAGCTTTGTGTTTAAGAGCAAGTATTTTTTTAACTGAATGCGACAAACGCAGTTCAGAGATTTTTCCTTGATCATAGGCTTTTCTAATATCCGTAACAGCTAAAGATAGATCAGATGGGATGAGCAAAAGGTCTGCGCCAGCTAAAAAAGCTCCCAAGGATGCCGTTTGTTTGCTGTCATAATCCGACACCCCTTTCATGTTGAGGGCATCAGTGACAACCAATGCAGAAAATCCAAGTTTGTTTTTCAAAAAATCGGTAACGATGGATGAGGATAGAGATGAGGGTAAACCTTTCTTTTTCTCAAGAGCAGGAACTTCCAAATGTGCAATCATTACAGACGAAACATCTGCTTTAATTAGTTTTTTGAATGGCTGAAGCTCCACTTGATGTAAACGAGAAATATTATGGTTGATTTTTGGTAGTGTGAGGTGAGAATCCTTAGAAGTATCTCCATGACCTGGAAAATGTTTTATGCTAGTGAGCAACCCGGCATGCTCCATGCCTTTAGCTAAGGATAGAGCTTTATTGGCAACGATATCTGGATTTGAGCCAAAAGAGCGCAACCCAATAATTGGGTTTTTTGGATTGGTATTCAGATCAACAACAGGCGCAAAGTTTAAATGCACACCCAATCGTCTTTGACGTTTCGCCATCGATTGACCCATTTTATAAAGCAAACTATCATTCTGAATAGCTCCCAATGTCATTTGAAAAGGAAATGGTTCAACGTCACTAAGACGCATCGCCATCCCCCACTCTGCATCCATAGCCATAAGCAAAGGGATTTTGCTTTTTTTCTGAAACAAATTAGTTAACCGGACATGTTCATCAATCGTTCCCCTTGAAAAAATAATTCCTCCAACATATCGTTTCTCAATATCATCTATTGCTTGTTGATAATGGGCGACATCGCCCTCCGAAAAAACCATTGGCATAAATAGTTGACCTATTTTCTGCTCAATAGATAGAGAGTTATATATGCTATCAACCCAGCTAGTTTTCGATTGAGCTGAAAGCAAATTCGCTATTAAAAGTAAAAGAATTAGGGTTCGGAAATTCATCTTATAAATGTACAAAATGCTAGAAGAAGCGAGAGTGCCAACTTTGACCTGCAGTAGTCTCCCAATGATTTTCGAAATCAACTTTGGTCGTAACCAAATGGTTAAACACTATCGTTTTAGGAGAAATCCCTTTTGCCTTTGCCCTTTTCTTAAAAACCTTTAGGTCAATGGTTTTAATTACATCATTCTCAATAAAATTGACATTCATTTTGTCCAACAACGTAACCGCCAGCGATTGTTCCAACGATTGAATAAAGTGTACTGACTTGTCAATAGAGCAGCCCGTTGCTTTTTGATCATCCTCGTTAAGCGCAAGAACAATAAACTGATGGTGCGGGATGCAGTATCCTGCATGAAGTGACGAGCCATGCGCAGTCCATTCTACCAAAAATTGCTCAACGTCTGAGTGGAGCTGAGAAATTTCAATGTCAGTAAATTTTCGATTGGATGGGTATATCCAAATACGTGCGTGGTCAGGTAATTGAGAAAAAGGTACAAGCATCTCTTACAGTGATTCGGTTTGTGCGAGCAATTGAGCAACATCCATGACAGCAACTTTGCTCTCTTTTTCTTTGTTTTTAACACCATCGTGAAGCATCGTGTTGCAAAAAGGACAACCCGCTGCAATGACTTCTGTGTTTGTGTCGAGCGCTTGCTCAGTTCGTTCAATGTTAACCTCCTTATTCCCTTTTTCGGCATCTTTGAACATTTGTGCACCACCGGCGCCACAGCAAAGACCTTTTTCCTTACAGCTCTTCATTTCGACCAACTCGGCTTTTAACTTTGTGATAAGTGATCTAGGTGCATTATACTCATTATTGGCACGCCCTAGATAGCAAGGGTCATGAAACGTGATCTTTTTACCTTTATAAGTATTTTCATCAATCTCTAAGCGACCTTCCTCTACCAAATGATTTAAAAACTGGGTATGATGCAAAACCTCATAAGTACCACCAAGCTGAGGATATTCATTCTTAATCGTGTTAAAGCAGTGCGGGCAAGCTGTTACAATTTTCTTGACGCTATAACGGTTTAGAGTTTTAATATTAGTAGAGGCCTGCATCTGAAACAGAAATTCATTCCCTGCTCTTTTTGCTGGGTCACCACTGCAACTTTCCTCAGGTCCCAAAACAGCAAATGAGACATTTGCTCGTTGAAGTAATTCGACAAAAGCTTTGGTGATCTTCTTTGATCGGTCATCAAAACTCCCAGCACAACCAACCCAAAAAAGAACCTCAGGCGATTTACCCGCCTGGTTCCATTCGGCCATGGTTTGTACTGAATTAGTCATATTGTCCATCGTCAAAAACTTGAATCGTCACTTCCTTGTCAATTAAGTCCGTAAACTTTCCATTGTAGCGAGTTGCTTTTACAAGGTGGTTGTCAATCCAATGGTAGTTTCCTCCACGTGGCTTACCCATAAGTAAACTGTGATAGTGAAAGCCGTTTGTCTTTAGCCATTCTTCGGTTACTTCTCTGTGATCCTCCGTTCTTGATGTAAAAAAGCAAATAATGTGCCCTTCGTCATACCATCTATTTAGAGTTTTCAAAGCATCTGGATAAAGCTGAGCAGTGGCCATTCTTTCAGGATTTTCATTGGGAATGTCATCACAAATTGTTCCATCAATATCAATCAAATAATTCTTGACACCACCCGGTAACACAGGACTCACACTTTCGCCATTTTCTAGCTTCTCGCTTAATAATTTATCTACGTCTTTTTGTTCCATAATTATTTGTTATTCTTTGCTCCATTTTAACCGATCTTGTTGATTAAAAGGCCAAGGAGCTCCATTATTTTCAATATTAGTCATCATTGCATTTAATTCAGTTGGAGCTGATGACTGCTCCATAACCAAGTATTGTCGCATGTCCATTATGATCGATAGTGGATCAATGGAAATTGGGCATGCCTCTACACAAGCGTTGCATGTGGTACACGCCCATAGCTCTTCTCTTGAAACATAATTGTCAAGAAGAGTATTGTCGTCAATCGGCAACCCCTTGTTTAAAAGCTTCCCAACGCTTTCTAGACGATCACGAGTGTCCATCATGATTTTTCGTGGGGATAGTTTTTTACCTGTTTGATTTGCAGGGCATTCGTCTGTGCAACGGCCACATTCGGTGCAACTGTAGGCGTTAAGGAGTTGGACTCGATGTAAATCTGTGACATCTGCAGCGCCAAAAGTACTTGGCTCGCTAGTTGGTGATGGTGTTGCGTAAGGATCGGCACTCGGATCTAGCATGAGCTTTACTTCATTGGCAACCGTTTCAGAGTGAGAAAAACGACCAAGGGGATTTAGATTTGCATAAAAGGTATTCGGGAAGGCTAGCAGAATGTGCAGGTGTTTAGAGTAATAGAGATAATTCAAAAAAGCAAAAATACCTATAATGTGCATCCACCAAGCAATACGCTCAACAAGAATCACAGACGAAACTTGCATTCCATCAAACAGGGGGGTAATCCAACTACTGACAGGAAAACGACCTGCTTGAACATAGCTAGCATCTTGACTGTATTGTTGCAACCAAAAATCAGATGCATTCATTGTTAAAAACAAAAACATCAACACCAATTCGATATATAAAATATAATCCGCATCTTTTTTTGGCCAGCCTTTCATTTCAGGCTTCCAAAATCGGCTTATTCGCAGAGCGTTTCTTCGAAGCCAAAAGAGAGTCACAGCAACAATAACCAATAGGGCAAAAACCTCAAAAACAGAAATAAGAACGTCATAGGCACTTCCCAGATAAGGGGCCAAAACACGATGTGTTCCTAAAAAGCCATCAAGAATGATTTCCAACAATTCAATGTTAATGACAACAAAGCCTACATAGACAATAATATGCAAAAGGCCTGCGATAGGACGCACGGTCATTTTAGATTGTCCTAATGCAAGACGTGCCATGTGTTTCCAACGGTCAGATTTACGATCTGATCGATCAATTGCATGGCCAAGTCTAATATTTCGGATAATTCGCAAAATATTACGCGTAAATAAACCAACAGCCATTAAAAATAATATCGCAAAAATTACATTACTACTATTCACTATGGCAGATGTCTATATATTTATTGTTGATCAGGTGATTCGTATTTTACTTGCTTTTTTCCAAAAAGGGAAAAGTGGACATAACGCTTTGGGTTCAGACGCATGTCCTCCAAAAGCAGTTGAATTTGTTGATTAGTCTCTTCCAAAGAGTCGTGCAAATCATCTTTAGTGATGATCTTACCCAAAGAGCCTTCCCCTTCATCTAATTTTGCAAGTATGCTTGATAAATCTTGGACTGCATGACCAAGGTCAGTAAAGGTAGCGCCAAGGTTGGCATTTGTCATTGACGAAGAAACTTTAGTCAAATCATCAGAAAGTAACGCTAAGTTGTCAAATGTTTTTTTCAGTTTGCCATTTTCATCTGTTAATGAGGTGTTTAAATAAGAGCTCATCGAACTAAAATGAGACGCCGCAAGATTTAAATCCGAAATTGACGATTTGATTTGTTGTTGCGCACTTGCGTCAATAATGTTATTGAAAGACAGTAAAAGAGAATCAGCGTTATGAATCATGCTTTCAATTTTATCTTGCAATGGAGTGAGCTTGTCATTCACCAGTTTGGTAAGGCCCGGTTCAATGATTCCCTGTAAGGTGTCTCCCGACTGAGCACTTGATGCTCCATCATTCATGGGATCTATCGCCAAAGATTTACCTCCAATCAAACCTGCCTCATAGATTTTAACGATGCTGTTTTTTGAAAATCTATATTGATCATCGACTCGGAAACGAACCAACAGACCATTATTACCTTGCAATAAATTAATTTTATCTACGGCACCAACTTGAAGCCCATGAATGGTCACTGGCGTTCCCACAATAAGCCCTTCTACATTGTCATAAACAGCATGGAAAATATTATCCCGCACAAAAATATCATTTGATTTGAGGTAGTTAAACCCAACGATAAACAAGGCAAAACCAGTCAATACAAATATTGCGGTTTTGATTTCTTTTGAGAGTTTCACGAGGATAGCGTTTAAGGGTTAAAAATAAGCATATAATTTGGGTAGCAAAAGAAGGATCTAATTTCTTTTTAACACATCTGAGAGCGGCACAATCTGATCCCCTTTGAACACAACCACAAAACTTCCGCTAAATCCCTGATCAATAGCTTGTTTCCTAAGGGATTGCGCCGCTTCATAAGACTTTTCATTCCCAAGAAAATACTTGTGTAGGGTACCGCTTTTGATCCTCGTAAGTGGAGAAAGCCCTTTAAAATTGTATGACTTTGCCTCCACTTTAGTTTTGCTGGCTGAAATTTGAACACGAAATATATAATCTTGAAAAGTCTCATCAATTTTAGGCTCATCGGATGAATTGTCAAAAACAATCTCATTTTGCAGGTTAGACTCTAAAAGTTTTTTATACCTCAAAACCGCTTTCGATATGGCCTTACTCATGTCCTCTTGACCTTTTGAAGAGTTGAGATAAGCACCCTCTTTTTTGTTTGTGAGAAACCCAAGTTCAACCAAAACACTAGGCATATATGTGTTACGTAGAACCAAAAATCCTGCCTGTTTTACCGTTCGATTTTTACGTTTTAGGTTTTGAACAAAACTCTGCTGAATTGTATTTGCTGCTTGAATACTTTGGTCGAGATAAGTTTCTTGCATAAGTACTAAACTGATTACTGACTCTGGATTATTGGGGTCAAATCCGTCGTATTTCTTTTCGTAATTTTCCTCGAGAAAAATCACCGAATTCTCTTTTTGAGCAATTCTAAAATTTCGATCATTCTCATGCAATCCCAGAACAAAAGTTCCAGCACCATACGCATTGGAGGTATGAGCGTCACAATGAATGGAAACAAACAAATCTGCTTTAGCAGTATTTGCAATATCAGCCCGTTTGTTTAATGGAATAAAAACATCACTTTTTCGAGTGTAGATTACGTCAATGTTAGGATCCTTACTCAATATGGCACCGATTTTGAGTACTACTTTAAGAACAATATGCTTTTCATAATACTGATTTCCTCGATTACCAGAGTCTTTCCCTCCGTGGCCAGCGTCAAGAACAACAGTAAACTTGTCCTTAGAAACAGTGTTTTGTGAGTATAGCATTGTTGAACTGATCACAACAAAGGATAACGCAAGAAGTAAATGAACAATATTTCCCAAAAAAATAGTCGTATTTTTGAATTCCACAAAAAGGGGCTTTTGACAAAAGTAATACATATTCAATCATTTCGACTTACATCCTGCTTGTTGATTATTATGTCGACTTTTTTTTGTGCGTTTGCCCAAGACCTTGTCGAGTCAGGAAACAAATCAGAAATAGATTCTTCATCTGTCAATGACAGTATACCCGCCAAACAAGCACGACTACTTGACAAGATCAAAAGAAATGCCGCCGGCTACATCACGATTGATCGCGCCAACAAAGTCATGATGCTGTACGATCAAGCCGAATTGTATTATCAAGACACCGAGCTAAAGTCAGGTGTTATTGAACTCGATTATAATACAAATATTGTTTTTGCAAAGCCTCTAAAAGACTCAACGGGGCAATATGTTCAGTTTCCATCGTTTAAACAAAACGGCAATCAAGTGTTTCCAGACTCGTTGAAATTTAATTTTAATAACAAAAAAGCGATTATTTGGAACTCCCGAAGCGAACAGCAAGGCATGAATGTGTTAGCGCGTGCCACCAAAAAAGAGAATGACTCCGTTTATTTCATTAAAGACGCTCGAATTACCACCTCAAAAAATGTTGATGATCCGGAGTATTATGTTCGGATTCGAAAGGGAAAGTTTGTTCCAAAGAAAAAAATTATAGCAAGCGGAAACCAGCTTTACATCGCTGATGTACCTACGCCAATTTATCTTCCATTTGCCTATTTTCCAATGTCGCAAAACAGAGAAAGTGGCATTGTATTCCCAACCATAGGAGAGAATTTTAGGCGTGGATATTTTATGCAAAATGGCGGATACTACATTGCAGCGAGCGACTATTTTGACTTAACTCTTCTCGGTGATTACTACACCAATGGAAGCTTTGGTTTACGTGTTGAGTCCTCATACAAAAGAAATTATAAATACCGAGGAAATTTAGCTTTTCGGTTTGAAAACCTTATTAGAGGAGAACGAGGGCTGCCAGACTATTCAAAAAGCTCGATCTACAATTTCAGATGGTCACACAGTAAAGACGCAAAATCGAATCCCAATAGTCGTTTTTCGGCATCTGTAAACTTGGGAAGTAGTACCTACTTTAGAGAATCCCTTAATCAAATCAACACGGGCAACTTCTTAAACAACACGCTGTCGTCTTCGATTTCGTATTCCAAAACGTTTCCTAAATACCCTTCTGTCAATTTTTCTTTATCTGCCTCACATAGTCAGAATACAAGAACTCAATCGGTAAATATGACGCTGCCCAGCTTTCAAGCAAGCATGGAAAGGATTTACCCATTTGCTAAAAGAACGGGAGTTAAGAAGGGAATACTCCAAAATTTAAATTTTCAATATAGCATACGAGGGGAAAATCGCCTTCAAATGACAGATGACGATTTTCTGACATCAAAAATGTTTGATGATGCAAAAAGTGGATTCAGACATCAAATCCCATTAAGTACAACATTTAAAATCGCTAAACACTTTAACTTCAGTGTTGGAGGTAATTATGAAGACGTTTGGGTTTTCAACACGATAAAGAAAAATGATTACTCGACTTCTTTAGATGCTACAGTTGCTCAAGACACCATTCAGGGGTTTGATAGGTTTAATAAGTACAATTATAGTGCTAGTATGAGCACGACCTTGTATGGAATATTTAACTTTAAGGAGGATTCAAAAATTCAATCTATCCGCCACGTCATCAATGCAAATGTGGGCTACAGTGAATCGCCAAGTTTTGAAAAATATTATGATGAGTATATCATTGATGCTGAAGGGAACACAAGAGACTACACTCGTTTTGAGGGTAGTATGTACGGGCAGCCTGGAAATACCAAGTCGAGATCATTAAACTTTGCTGTTCGAAATGGAATAGAAGCCAAAGTGCGGGACAAAGATTCCTTAACAATGGAACCGAAAAAGATTAAGTTGCTCAACAATTTAAACTTTTCAAGTAGTTACAATGTAGAAGCTGATTCTCTTCATTGGAGTCCTGTTCGTATGTCAACCGTCATTCCGTTATTGGAAAACAAAATAAGCATCAATCTAGGAGCGACTTTTGACCCCTACGCAATTGATAATAATGGACGAAGAATTGCAGACTTCAACATCAATGATGGCGGGGCATTATTTCGAATGACGAGTGCAAACATGAACTGGGGATATCGTTTTGAGAGCTCAAGTGGCTCATCACCAAAATCATCTTCTACACAAAACATTCAAAAAGAAGGTAATTCGCTCTTTGGTGGTAGTGAGGATTTTAGCGACCGGCAATTCACTGCGGAGTCAAGTAGTACAAAGGACATTGAAAAAGAGGAAGAAGATACTTTTTATCGAACAAAAATTCCTTGGAAGATTAATTTACGTCATAGCTTGACCTATGCCAACGCAAAGCGAAACAGAGAAATTTCAAACAACTCCTTGATGATATCTGGTCAAGTTGGTTTAACGCCAAAATGGGACGTAGGTGTCTCGACTGGGTATGATTTTAAAAACAAGGGAGTTACATACACCAACTTTAGAATAGAACGTGATTTAGATAGCTGGGTCATGAATCTTGCCTGGACACCTTTTGGTGATCGACAATCTTGGTTCTTTTTTATTGGAGTCCGTAGCGGCTTCCTTAGAGACTTAAAATATGACAAACGAAGAGAGCTAGATAAAAACCTTTAGTATATTTTTATGAAAACAATTATTCAAACAGCAGATGCACCAGCACCTATTGGACCTTACAATCAAGCCGTCCTTGTCAATAACACTTTGTATGCAAGTGGGCAAATTGCTCTTGATCCAAAAACGATGACTTTGGTCAATGATAATATTATTGCTGAAACAAAACAAGTGATGAAAAATATTGCTGCCGTATTAGATGCGGCTACGATGAATTTTGATAATGTTGTTAAGACAACAATTTACTTGTCTAACATGAATGACTTTGTCGCGGTCAACGAAGAGTATAGCCGTTTTTTCAACGATAAAACTGCGCCAGCACGAGAAACCGTTGAGGTCGCTGGGCTACCAAAAAGTGTAAACGTCGAAATATCTGTAGTTGCCGTGCTCTAGTTTGTAGACTGGTGGTAAGAAACAAGTCCTTCGATTGGCTTTTTGAGAATCTTACCAAGCTTCAAACCATAAGAATCTAATTTTAGCGAAAGTTCTTCTTTTAAGAAATAGGCAATTGAGCCAATAAAGTGGATTGGCAACTCTTTCACTTTCTCAAATTGCAGGATTTGATTCTCAATAAACAAACCTAAACCTTTATTGATTAAAGCCTGTATATAAGGCTCATTCTTGTGAACAATCACAAACTTGGCAAAAGTTGCCAAATATGTGTTTGGATTTGATTTTTTGTACAAATTCGTTTTAATCTCCTCAGCACCTAAATTGAACTCTTCGGCAAAAGACTCCGCCAATGACTTTGGAATTTTGTTGAAATAAAAATCTCGAAGCAACTGACGCCCGAAATAATTACCACTCGCGTCATCCATCAAAATGTATCCTAAGGAAGTGATTTTCTGATGAACAGCTTCCCCATCATATAAACTACAATTAGATCCTGTTCCAATGATACAAACTACGCTTGGCTCACCTGGATCTGTAGTAGCATACACAGCAGCATAGGTGTCTTCCTTTACAGTAACTGTGGCGTTCTGAAAAATAGACTTCAAAACACCCTCCATCAATTTTCGTGGTGGTTCTGTACCGCAACCTGCTCCATAGAAATAGGTCGAATCGACTTCATTGCGAATACGATAAAGCTCGTAATTGTTGATGATCCGTTCCTCAACAATAGCCTCGGAGAGAACCTGAGGGTTCAGACCAAGTGTTTGGGTTTCTAATAAGATTTTACCCGAATCATCAATAGCTATCCAGTCTGTTTTTGTTGAGCCACTATCAACAATTAAACGCATATCTAGAAATTAAAGTGAACGAACATGAAGAGCTAGGTCAATCAGTTTGTTAGAGTACCCTGCTTCGTTATCGTACCATGAAACAACTTTAAAAAAAGTGTCATTCAATTGGATACCAGCATTAGCATCAACGACAGAAGTTCTAGCATCTCCGATGAAGTCTTGTGACACAACCAGTTCTTTGGTAAAGCCTAAGATTCCAGCCATCGAACCGTTGGCAGCACTTTCAAGGGCAGCCATTACTTCGTCGTAACTTGTTTTCTTTTCTAGTTTAACTGTCAAATCAACGACAGAAACATCAGCAGTAGGAACACGGAAAGCCATACCGGTAATTTTTCCAACAAGGGAAGGAATTACTTTCGTTACTGCTTTTGCAGCTCCTGTTGATGCAGGAATAATATTGAGTAGTGACGAACGACCACCACGGTAATCTTTGCGTGATGGACCGTCAACGGTCATTTGCGTTGCAGTAACAGCGTGGACCGTAGTCATTAAAGCTTCTGCGATGCCAAAGTTATCATGTAAGACTTTAGCGAGCGGGGCCAAACAGTTTGTTGTACAAGAAGCATTCGAAACGATTTTGTCAGATGCTTTAGCGTCTGTATGGTTTACGCCCATAACAAACATTGGAGCATCAGCAGAAGGAGCAGATATAACAACTTTTTTAGCACCACCATCAATATGGAGCTGTGCTTTTTCAAGAGTTGTGAAAATTCCTGTACATTCAGCTACAACCTCAGCACCAACCGCATCCCATTGTAGATTTTGAGGATCGCGTTCAGCAGTAATGCGTACTGTTTTCCCGTCAATAACCAGATGTCCATCTTCAATTTCGATTGAGGCAGAACAAGTGCCGTGAACGGAATCATATTTTAATAGGTAAGCAAGGTGATCAACGTCAAGAAGGTCGTTAATCGCTACGACTTCTACGTTATCATTGTTCAATGAAGCACGAAGAACCATTCTACCAATTCTACCAAATCCGTTAATTCCAATTTTAAGTGTTGACATAGTTATTTATGATTTGTAATTATTCTGATTTTAAAGAGTCATTATATCTGAAACTCTAATGAGTTCACGCTTGATTTTAGATTTTCCTTTTATTGCTTTGCTCAATGGTGTTAGTATCATTTCTCCATTTATGATTCCAACCATCTGGCCGCTTTTACCATCTTGAATGGACTCTACAGCTTTAAGTCCCATACGACTTGCGAGAACACGATCAAAGCATGTTGGCGTGCCACCACGCTGAATATGACCCAAAACAGAAACTCTAACTTCATAATCAGGAAGGTTTTTCTCTATGTGCTCAGCAAGTTCAAAAACGTTTTTACCAATTTTGTCACCCTCGGCGACAACAACAATGCTAGAAGATTTCCCTGACATCTTACTTCTGCGTAGAGAATCAAGCAATCGATCTAGGCCCAGGTTTTCTTCGGGAATAAGAATTTCTTCAGCACCAGCACCAATACCAACATTAAGCGCAATATGACCAGCGTCTCTACCCATAACCTCTACAAAGAAGAGGCGGTTGTGTGAAATCGCAGTGTCACGAATTTTATCAATGGCTTCAACAACAGTATTTAATGCAGTGTCATAGCCAATGGTATGGGAAGTCCCATAGATATCGTTATCTATTGTTCCTGGAATGCCTATAACAGGAACACCAAATTCACGTTCAAAGATCATTCCACCTGTAAAGCTACCATCTCCACCAATAACGATAAGGGCGTCAATATTGTGTTCTTTCAGATTATTGAATGCCTTTTTTCTTCCTTGTTTTTCGTGAAAATCCAAAGAGCGTGCTGATTTTAGTTTTGTGCCACCCTTGTTGATAATGTTATTTACGCTTCGAGCATCGAGAAGGCGAATATCTCCTTCTATTAAACCTTGGTAACCTCTGTACACACCCGAGCATTGGATGTTAAAAAAAGAACAACTTCGAACTACAGAGCGAAGCGCAGCATTCATACCTGGTGCGTCACCTCCTGAAGTTAATACAGCAATATGTTGAATTTTGTTGGTCATATTTTCACCGCGAAATTACAAACTATATTTCTGAAATCATGGGTAATTTGGGATTTTGTCAATAATGAAAATTGACGTTCATATAAGCTGGTTTTGTTGTGTTTTTTTTATTAAATGGGATTCTTTTTTACAATCTTCTTAATTAAAGATTTAAAATCTTCAAAACCAACACGGTAGGATAAACCAACTCCTTGCGTATAACCAAGCTCATCACCAAAGTACTGAAACTCATTTTCACGATTAAAAATTCGAGCACGTAAAGCCCCATCCTTACTTAATAGAAATTCAATTGTTACATCGCCCACAATGATTGTTTCCTCTACACCACCCACAGGAACTCCAACTTTACCGTTAATCAATAGTCGTTCGGAGACTTCGGTAACAAGGGTGAGTCCCAACCGATCTCTTGTACGAGTTGTCTCGGCAGCATTCCGATCTCCTTGTAAATAATCCAACCCCAGCTTAACCTTATCTTCATCTCCGGAGAAAATAGACTCAAAAACGCCAGAAGCCTTTTGAAAAAGATTGTTTGTGAGTGTTTGTGCTGATATCGCAGATAGCGACAAATCACTTATAAAAACTCCTTGAGAAAGAAGGGAAATCGCTTGAATTTGCCTTCGTTCTTCGTCGTCTAACCTGTATTGTAACTCATTACGCACATTAGAAGATGTATTGGGGAAATCAATTGAGAATGAAGGTGTTTCGGGTCTCAATAAACTTCCTGTCAAGTTTATGGTCACATCGGTTAGGATTTTTCTGTTCAAGCCAGGTGTTTCCAATAAAATAGCAGGGTTTGCTCCACCAGGAACTTCATATACCGCTTGCAAGTTCATTTGTGCATCAAAAGGATCACCATTCCACACAATCGTACCGCCGGGCTGTACAGAAAATTCTTTCTCAATGATTCCAAGGTTCCTAAAGTTATAAGCACCGTCCAGCGCAATAAAATCACCCCAGACACCAAACCTGCCATTGGTGTCAATTTCCATTAAAATATTTCCAACTCCTCGCCCACTAAGGGTGCTACCTGTTTCAGAATCAAAAACAATTTCGAGCTGGGCGTTTGATGTAATGTTTAGATCAAAATTAAGAGAAAGACCTTTGATTTGAGCTTCTTCATCCGACAACTCAGAGTTTTGATTCTTTATATTTTTATCGACAAATCGGATGTAAGATACATTTTCGATACTCGTTTCATTGTCAATAGGAATATAAATGTTTGTTCCCTTCGCAGACTCTCCTGAAACATCAAAAGTCAAAGATCCTGAAGGGCCGTGAATGTGTGCGTTTCCAGATAAAAATGCAGATCCATAATAATTTATGTTCGGAGTGTAATCCGTATCTAAAATCAATAATCCATCAGAATCAAAGTTCATGTCTAGGGTAAAGAAATCAAAATTCCGATGTAAAATTGATCCCGCAAATAAACCAGAAGTGTTCTTGGAAGTATCTAGCACCGTGGTGGGCAAAAATCGAAATGAAGTTGGACTAATCTCGAGTTTTGTTTGGTCAAGAAAGGCATAGCCAACATTTAAATAAGGTACTGAAAGCTGAACAGCATCAAAAAACATCTCGCCGTTTAGCAAGGGTTGGTCAAGCCGACCACTCACGGAGACCGAGCCATGTAATTTTCCCGAAACATCTGTAAGTGCATTCCCTATTAAACGATCTAAAATACTTGCTGGAAATTCGGCAAAATTTGCATGTAAGTCTAGGTTAGTATTTCCTTCGCTAGTATAAATCAAACCATTTATTTCACTTGTAGAAAGCTCCTCAATAGCAGTGGAAAACTGCAAACGATATGCATCATCATTGATACTACTTAAATTAAATGAAGCGTCCCCCAAAAATGAATCATTAAAAAGTAACGAATCGATCTGGACATTTGCCTCACCTCCAATGACAGATTGATCTCTAGTGATGTCAATATTACCATTAGCAACACCCTCTATTGTCAGTTTGGGCTTAGACGTCAGGATATCGGCCAAAAAAACATTTTCAAAAGTGGCTTGAATACGTTGCTTTTGTTGTTGGTCAATAGACAGATGCATCACTGAATTGTCATTGGTAAAAACGATTGGCTCTAGCTTATACCCATCACGATTAAAACGTAGTTTGCTGGCATTCATGCGCTCATGATTGACTTCCCATTGCTTGTTTTGAAACACAATTTTTGATGGCTGAATACCAACAATTATTTCCTTACTGGCAGGTAAAGCCACATAAAAGTTTAGGTTGTTTTTCACTGATCCCCCATCGTACTCTGCACGAAAATACAAGGTGTCATTCATGGGTGTGTTGATCATCTTGAAATTATGAACCTGAACATTCTCATTTTCAAATTTCTGGACTTGCATATATCCATTATATAAAGGGTTGCTGTTGTCAATAGTAAGACTGATATCGGACAGGCTATTACTTGAATAATGGATATTGGGAACCTCAACTTGTAAAGCAAAGTCTTTATGATTTCCACTCAATTTACCACGCAGAAAAGTATTATCATCTACGATAATATTGCTTGAAAGTACACGAGATATTTTTTCCTTTACGTTCACATTGAAATTTACAAAAGCAGACCCATCAACCTTGTTTTTCTTGAAATTCGAGAAATAGCCACCTACTGCATTTTCTGTCATTTTACGTAAATCTGAAAAACGAAAACGACCATATATCAATCCGTTTAAAACATCGCTCGACCTGAGATTTATAAACCGTATATCCTTATTCAATCGAGATTGAATCGTCAGTTCATCAAAGTCAAAAACTTCCCCGTTTGACACGACTCTAGAATCACTCACACTGATATCCCCAATAAAATCATTAAGTTTTGTACCCTGGCTAACCAACTCAATGTTTCCAGAAAAAACCATTTCCTTTGTGGAGAGCAGCGGATTTATCACATGCAAATTGAGATCGTCGATTTGGGTGTTGCTAGAAATATTCCATAGTTCACCAGAAGAGTCAAAACTACCTTCCATCCGTATGTTGGCATTGGAGTCAGCAATGTCAACTACGCTACGTATCAACTTATCAACGGCTCGGATATCAACAGAGATGTTTTGATAAGGATATGCCCCATAAGTAAACGCTGTTAAATCACCCCACAACCTTGTGTTTTGTCGATCAAATCCTTTTCCGCTCAATTGAAGTGCGACCGCAGTCGAACCAAATCCATCATGGTTTAATAGCCTTCCTACATCAACCCTTTTTGATTTGATTTTTCCTCGATAATTTGTTTCTCCGCCCTGCTTTGAATTCGTGAAATCAACGTCAATATCAATAAACCCAAGAGATGAACCCAACACAACATCAATGGCACTAGTTGAAGGAGATAAGGAAATGTTTCCTTTGACATTCAATGTGCCACTTCGTTGAATAAAATTGTATTTAGGATCATTAAAAGAAGGGATCAACCGGGCTATATCATCATAGGTAGTAGAAAGCGTAGTGATGGTAAAAAACGATTGATTGGCTTTATGCGATAACGCTCCAGACAACATACTGTTCTCAAAACGCGCCTTAAACGATGAAACTGAGAAGTCATTGAGGGTACCCATAAATTTCGCATATTGGATGGCCACTGATCCATCTGTAGAAACGTCAGGGTAAATCTTTTGAATATCACCCAGCCCAAGAACTGTCTCTCGAACCACAGCATCAATGCGAACTTTTTCATTAAAGCTTTGCATTCCGCCCTTGGGATATGTCATTTTCACATCAGAAGCAAAGAGTGAGTTGGGCGTGGACACGACAAGATTTTCAAAACTGGTCTTCAACGCATCATGAGAGAACTGTGTTTGTAAATTGGTTACTTGAAGATCTTGTTCGTCAACGAAAAAGCTCATTTGGTTTATATCAAATGAGACGACATCCCCTTGTAACGAAAAATCACTGAGTTCACCATGGAGGTCCGTAAAGGTATTCCCAATGGATTTTGCTTTATTGTTATCGGCAAAGCTCAGCTTTGCATCAACAACATTGATTTTGCTTGCTTCATAGCGTCTTCCGTTGGGGGTTTTTGGTTTGAGTTTTTCTGCAAAAAGATCGAGGTTGGTTTTTTTATCTTTATTATGTCTTTTAACATTTAAAAAAAGTCCATGAATCTTGGCATTTCCAAGGTGAATATTATTGTTTATTAATTGTCCTATACGATAGGATTCAAATTCAAATTGACCGATATAAATGAGAGTATCTCCTTTGTGATCGCGTATAAGCACATCCGAAAAAGAAGTGTCTCCTACAGGGTTGGCAAACAAAGAGCCAATTGTGACATCAATATCACGATTTTCAACAAGTTTGGATGTCAACCAAGCATTGATCATGGACTGGCCTAATGGAGAAATCAAGAGTAAAAGGGTGAGTAATGCTAACGCAAAGCTTAGCAGAGTGATTTTTTTTACGTTACGCCAGTGTTTCTGGGTCAAATCAATGTATTAACTTTGTTTTCCAAACAAGAATCATGCCTGTCATCCTTGGAATTGAGTCGTCTTGTGACGATACTGCTGCAGCGGTACTCGTTGACGGTTATGTTCGATCGAACATTATCGCCAACCAAGAAGTGCATAAACATTACGGGGGTGTTGTTCCCGAATTGGCTGCACGTGCCCACTTACAACATATCATTCCAGTCGTTGACCAAGCTCTTGATAAAGCAAATATCGACAAAAAAGAGGTAAATGCAGTAGCTTATACACTAGGTCCAGGATTAATGGGCTCTTTACTTGTTGCCAATTCGTTTGCCAAGTCATTGGCAATGTCGTTAGAGGTGCCACTCATTGAGGTAAATCATATGCAAGCACATTTGTTGGTGCACTTTGAAAAATCAACACCAAACCCATCTTTTCCCTTTCTGGGACTAACCGTTTCTGGCGGGCACACACAGCTCGTATTGGTTACCGCTCCTGATCAAATGAAAGTCATTGGCCAAACGCTTGACGATGCAATTGGCGAGGCATTTGATAAAGCTGGCAAAATGCTTGGACTACCCTATCCTGCAGGGCCTTATATTGACCACTATGCACAACGAGGCACTCCCAATATTCCTTTTTCAATTCCCAAAGTTCCTGATCTAGATTTTAGTTTTAGTGGATTTAAAACCAACGTGCTGTACTTCCTACGAAAACAACAAGAACTTGACAAAAATTTTATAACCGATCAACGCAATAATCTGTGTGCGTCCATTCAATCTACATTGATTCGTATCGTCATGGAAAAACTTGAGAAAGCTGTCGATCAAACAGGCGTCAATCAAATTGTTCTTGGTGGTGGGGTATCAGCAAATTCAGGTCTGCGAAAGGCATTGGCCAAAAGAAAGGAATGGAATGTATTTATTCCGCCTTTGACTTTCACAACAGACAATGCTGCGATGATTGCTGTGGCAGGGCATTTTAAATATCAACACAATCATTTTGGCAAGCTCACAAGCCAATCACAATCTAGAATGTCACTGTAATGCAACAATTTTATATTCCTTCTCTTTGTGCCACAAGTACTGACGTTTTTTTTGATAGAGACGAAAGTAGACATCTTGCAAAGGTCTTACGAAAAAATATAGGAGACATCGTCAGTATTACAAATGGGCTGGGCTATCGCTTTACAGCTGAGCTAACGCAAGTTGACTCCAAAACGTGTGTTGCTGTTATTGTTCGTTGTGAGAAGATTGCATCTGACCCATATCATTTACACATTTTTATTGCGCCCACAAAAAATAAAGATCGAATAGAGTGGTTTGTCGAAAAAGCTACAGAGATTGGAGTCCATGCCATAACGCCCATCATTTGTCAGCGTAGCGAACGAAAAACCTTAAACACAGACCGATTACGTAAAGTATCCATAGCAGCAATGAAACAATCTATGGGAGCACATGCACCTGTCATTCATCCTATCTCTGATTTCACTTCAGCTCTCGATCGCTTTGATGGTGTTGCATATATTGCGCACTGCGAAGATTCTCCTAAGAAAAAAATAAACCATGACGTGATATCAAAAAAATCGATTTCCATATTTATTGGCCCTGAGGGAGACTTTACAGCCCTAGAGATTCAAACTGCTCTCGACGCTAATGTGATGGCGATCAGCTTGGGAAAAAAGCGTCTGCGTACCGAAACAGCAGGTATTTCTGCCTGCCACAGTATTGCGCTTTTGTTTGACTAAAAAAACTATATTTATATGATGAATGCAAAAGAAATTACTAGAGGAATCGTTCAAGGATTTTTAATCATAGTATTACTCATTGGGCTTTACCAAATGATCAACACCATTCAGTCTCTTCTTTACTACCTTTTTATTGCAGCAGTGGTTTCTTTAGTAGGCAGACCCATAACGCTTCTTTTAAAAAGGTTTAAATTCAGCAATACCCTTTCTTCATTAACAACAATTATAATCCTGTTGTCTGTGTTTTTAGGTATTGTCTCTTTATTGGTGCCTGTCATTATTGAACAGGCCAAAAATCTGTCCTTGTTAAATGTGAACTCTCTTGAGTCCACAGTAACCAAACTCGTTGATGAATTGAATGTTTACCTCAATCAATATGGTCTCGATTTACAGGAATGGGTGGACCGAAGTTTGTCGAAAGTCAACTATGGTTTTCTACCAGATGCTGTCAATAGCCTAATTTATGGATTAAGCGGTTTTACAATCGGGCTTTTTTCTGTGGTATTTATGTCGTTTTTCTTCCTAAAAGATAGTGGGTTACTAGAAAAAATAATTATGGTTTTTGTTGTAAACAAAAATGTGTCTCGAGTAGAAAAATCAATCCTTTCCATCAAAAATTTACTCTCAAGATACTTTATTGGACTGCTAATTCAAATTAGCATTTTATTTGTTGTTTATACAATCGTACTTCTCATTTTTGGAATCCCCAATGCGGTCACAATAGCTTTTGTTTGTGCGTTACTAAATCTGATACCCTACTTGGGACCAATCATTGGATCTTTTTTGATGGTATTTCTCACAATGACAAGTAACCTTGACGCTCACTTTGCTTCTGAAACACTACCAAAAACAATTTATGTCTTTATTGGGTTTTCAGTTGGCCAGCTCATTGATAATTTTTTAACCCAACCCATAATCTTTTCAAACTCTGTCAAATCACACCCACTAGAGATTTTTGTGGTAATACTCATTGGTGGTTTGCTATATGGCCCTATGGG
>JABHGH010000007.1 GCA_018672145.1 Flavobacteriaceae bacterium | reverse complement strand
TAGGAATGACATAATTAACCGTTCTACTTTTGCCGTTTACGTCTATCCAATTGACAGATTCCTTTTTACCTACAAAGTCAAGCCGGGCATCGGTCTGGGTTGCATTCCAAATATAATTGAGAGGATTCCACTTGCCCTTTTCCTTGGTCAATAAGCGCGTTTCGATGAGGCGCTTTCTCGCCATCATATCGCGACTAGCAGTTGTATAATAGTAGAAGTTTTTGATCAATACTGTTCCGTCAGGGAAATCAACAGGTCCTTTTTCTGTGTAGCTCATCGCAGTACCTTCTGGAAGGTAGATAAACCGTTCTTTCTCTGCATAGTCAGAAAAAAGAGGTGTGTTTAAAGAATAGGGAGTTAGCTGTTGAGTTGGTTCAAGATTAGCTAGCTCACCATCAAAAAAACCATATTCAGAAAGCCATTGAGGAGCGTAGATGTGATCGGGCTTTACCATCAATTGACTCGCCACCTTACGTGCTTTTGGCACTTGATCCTTTTTTGTGCTTGTTTGACAACCAGCACTTAATATCAACACTAATGCCGTACACAAAACCAATGATTGCTTCATGGTATTGGCTTACAAGCTACATTTAAATTGACCGATGTCATTTGAAAAGCCATCTAAATCATTTTCGCCATCGAGAAAAAGAAAATTGACATCATCACTTTCATTTATGCATATTAAATGGTTTTCGTCTTGCAAACTACCTCCATCAGCCAGTATGCCATCATAGGCAATATCGGGGATACGCAGTTTGTTTTTTAATCCCCAAAGGAGACCAAACTCATTTGAAAATGTGGGTAGTAAAAATCGGTTTGAAAAGCTATTATTTTTGATTTCAATATCTCCAGGATATGGATTATAATTAGGATCGATACTAGCATCTGGTAAAATTGGTTGGATTCCCCTTTCCAACAATTCTTGTTGATTCTCATCAGAGACTTCCTGATTTTCTTGCGAAAATATATCATAGCTCACAATAGCAAGATTTAGAGTTTTGTGATCTTTGACAGTATTATCATGTACGCTTACGTCTTTGGTTGCCAATATGATGATACCTGTGCCGAGTGGCGTTGCACTCACAATCGAACCTTTTACGGCGAAATTGGGCAAGTTATTATTTTTGGGAGTATAAACCACTGCAAGAACGATGACGATAATCCAAAAGAAATATTTTTTTGACATGCTTAAGTAGGTTACAGGCAAATCAATTTGGTTATTATTCCTCACATGAGAAAGGGCTTAGGTAAAAATTTCATCATTTTCTAAAGAGTCATTACATTCGCAACTATGGAAGCTTATGCTAACGCCTTGTTGACTGCCATTCCCACCTTTGTGGTCTTACTGCTAACAGAGATCGCTTATGGTCAATGGAGCGGAAAGCAAACCTATGTGTTTATGGATACCATAGCAAGCTTAAGTTCTGGATTGACGAACATCCTTAAGGACACCCTAGGACTGGTTGTGATTTTGGTCTCCTACTCTTGGTTAAGCGCACAGTTGGCCATCACACATATCGATGCAGGGTTGTGGCTATATATTATCGCCTTTATCTGCATTGATTTTGCCTCTTATTGGTCACATCGATTGAATCATAAAATCAACTTTTTCTGGAATCAACACGTTATTCATCACAGTAGTGAAGAATTTAATATGGCTTGTGCGCTCCGTCAAAGCATATCAAACATATTAGGCTATGGTGCCTTATTTTTGATCCCCGCCGCTATTCTCGGAATTCCCGAACAAGTTATTGCTGTATTAGCGCCGCTTCATCTTTTTGGACAGTTTTGGTATCACACCCAACACATTGGCAAGCTCGGATGGCTGGAGTACATAATCGTTACACCCTCACAACACCGAGTTCATCATGCCATAAACCCTATCTATATCGACAAAAATCTCAGTGCCATTTTTTGTGTGTGGGATCGGATGTTTGGCACTTTTCAAGAAGAACTCAAAGAAGAACCGCCTGTCTATGGCGTTCTCAAACCAGTCCAGTCTTGGAATCCGATCTGGATCAACTTTCAGCACTTATGGGGCTTACTCCAAGATGCTTGGAATACCAAAAATTGGGAAGACAAAATTAGTTTGTGGTTTCGCCCAACAGGTTGGCGGCCCAAAGACGTTGCTCTATCACACCCTAAGTCGTTGATCACTGACGTACATCAACGTGATAAGTATCAACCAAAAGCGACTCAGTCATTGCAGTATTGGGCTTTGTTTCATTTGTTTGCAACCCTCTCTTTACTGTTGCTGATGCTCTATCACTTTGAGTCACTCAACAACAATGAAATCATTGTGCTAGGATTCGCGCTTTTTGCTGCCATATTTGGCTACACTAGTGTGATGGATCGATATCGCTGGAGTTATGCATTTGAATGGATGCGTTTGTTAATCACCTTTTTTACGTTGAGTTTGGCTCTGGCCGTTTTGGTTCCATCAATCTACTGGGCTTGGATGGTCTATGTTGCTATGGCAAGTTTGAGCCTAGGTATATTACAATGGACAGGCAGCACAAACAATGCGCAAGCAGCATAAAAAAAACCCACTTTAAAAGCGGGTTTCCTTTGTTGGCCTACTAGGGCTCGAACCTAGACTCTTCTGAACCAAAATCAGACGTGTTGCCAGTTACACCATAGGCCATTGCGGTGCAAAAATAATATAAAGTTTGGAAAACCAATACTTTGATTTTGATTTCTGAACCCAAAGATTAATGTGTATTTTCGTAACGCCAAAAAAACATAGATGAATTTTCGAAATTGGAATCTTAGATTAGGGTGGTTTTCATTCGCCATTTCGCTTCTTACGTATCTGTTAACGGTCGAACCTACGGCAAGTTATTGGGATTGTAGTGAGTATATTGCTACTGCCGCAAAGCTTCAAGTTGGCCACCCGCCGGGAGCTCCATTTTTTCAAATGGTTGGTGCCGTTTTTGCCATTCTTGCACCTAGCGCCGACTATATTGCCCTTTCTGTAAACATGATGTCGGTGCTTGCAAGCGCCTTTACTATTTTGTTCCTCTTTTGGACAATCACGAACATTTCACGTCGCCTTTTGCGCGGGAAAGAAGATGACATGTACACCCAAATCCTTGTATTGGCTGCTGGGCTTGTCGGAGCATTGGGGTTTGCTTTTACCGATAGCTTTTGGTTTAACGCTGTAGAAGCTGAGGTTTACGCGATGGCGACTTGTATATTGTCCATTTTATTTTGGTTGGGTCTTCAATGGGAAGCCAACATGCACAAACCACGTGGTGACCGCTGGCTTGTCCTCATTGCATTTGTTGTGGGACTTTCGTTTGGCGTGCATTTTATGGGACTTTTGACCATTCCTGCCATTGGAATGCTCTACTATTTTAAAAATTACGAAAAGGTTAGTCTTAAGGGGTTCATTGTAGCCAACCTCTTATCTGTTGCTGTGCTTCTTTTTATTTTTAAACTCCTCTTGCCAAGCACCCTAACCTATTTTGGGTATGCCGAAGTATTTTTTGTCAATCAAATTGGCCTTCCGTTTCATTCGGGAACAATCGCAGCTGGGTTATCTCTTATTGTCTTTTTTGTTTATGCTCTTAAGCACACACAAAAAAAACATTGGGTCCAACTCAATACCTGTCTGCTCTGTATCCTTTTTGTACTGATTGGATTTTCATCATGGCTCATGCTACCTATTCGTGCAAATGCCAATACCGTAATCAATGAAAATGCACCCGCAGACGCAAGGGCGTTATTGGCTTACTACAACCTCGAACAATATCCAAAAACACATCTTTTTTATGGGCCAATGTTTACGGACATGTATGCTGGTCAAGACGAAAAAACACCCTATGTTGACGACAAGCCCAAATATGAAAAAGACGAAGCAACAGGTCGTTATGTGATTGTTAATGACTGGGAAAAAGCACGAATCAATACGAATAGTGAACACGAAGGTTTTTTACCCCGTATGTGGAGTACTGGAAACGCTGTGAACTACATGAACTATTACGGCACAGTTGACTTTGATGTCAAACCACAATTTAGAAACGAACAAGCCTTAGTTGAAAACGTCAATGAGTTTATCGCAGAATGGAACGAGGGACGTGTCGATGTAGAACAATATCACACCTTTTTGACCACCTATGCGACCTATTTAGATATTGAAAAACCATCATTTTTTGAAAACCTCCGCTATATGTTTGACTTCCAAATGGGGTATATGTATTGGCGGTATTTCATGTGGAATTT
>JABHGH010000008.1 GCA_018672145.1 Flavobacteriaceae bacterium | reverse complement strand
AGTGTTTCTGTATACGGGTCTGTGTACAAGAAATTATTTTTTGATTGTTGCTGGTAAAAAGCTACATCAAAAAGAGTCTTGGTTTTACCTAGATGAGCTTTTACGCCATAACTCCGATTGGCGTAACTCGAAAAAGCACTTTGCAACTGAAGATGATTGCCTTGATTGAAAGTTAAGTTTTGATTTAAATGAATGGAACCACCAATGGAGCCACTGCCCAATAATGACCCTAAGCCCCCAGACTGAATCTGAACATTCTGAATAAAAAACAAGGGCATTAACGACAAATCGTACAAACCATTCATTGGGCTGTTTAAAAACAAACCATTCCAAACAACCTGAGTATGAGCAGCACCTGCACCTCGAATAGAACTGGATGACAGCGCTCCGTAATTACGAATTCTAACATGTGTTTCTTGAGAAAGTAAAGAAGCAAGATCTTGCCCTTGGTAACGCTCCAAAGTACTGTCTAAATTTAATACAGAGGCACCTATTGTCCAATCCGACAATTTATCGTCTGTGAGCAGTACCTCCTTAAGTAAAGAACCATGAGCTGTTTTCAATGTGTCTATACGTTGAGCTACCATAACATTTGTCCAAAAACAAACACCTATGAATATCCATTTATTCATTTGATAAATATAAACGGCAAAAGAGCAACGAAAAGCGCTAGCGATTCACCCGACTTTTTCACCGAAAGTTGTGCGTTATGTTTTTCTGGCAGGTCTTCTGACTCACTCCAAAAATGTCAGCCTTCCCGTTTCCAGTGGCTAAAGAATTGACATTCGTTTGCAGAGCTTACAGCTGCGGGAACAGTTTAGGATTTACACCCAATTCCCTTTTAAGGATAAACCTGAAAGGTTTTTCCACCAAAGCACCAAATATAGTCTTTTGATTTTTATTCGAATACAATTTAAAGAAGCATTAAAAGCATAGCCGGTCCGTTTAACAAAAAATACCACAAAACTAAAAAGCCTTACACTTGCTAAAGTTATTGTACAAATTCTTGTTAATTACTTTATTAAATCAAAAGCTCATTGGCAGTAAAACTCATTATATTTGTCCAATAGATGAATTATGGAATTGCACATATAAGCATCATCCCGATGCGTGAAGAAGCCAACGATAGAGCTGAAATGGTTAACCAAATACTTTTTGGAGAACATTACAAGGTGATTGAAAAAAGAGCGAAATGGTTAAAAGTTAGGTTAAATCACGATGCCTATGAAGGTTGGATTTGTCGCAAACAACATTTAGAGATTACAAAATCTCATTTCTTACGTTTATCGGAAGAAATACAGCATTACAATTACAATTTAATTGATGCGCTGATGACAGCTAACGGTGAGATGATTCCAATAGGTTTGGGCTCCTGCTTGCCTCTATACGATGGTGAATACTGCCTGGTCAATAGTGCTAAATTCCAATTTGAAGGAGGACACAAACCGAGCCTCATACATACTAAAAAAGACTTTGTTGATACTGGCTTTATGTATCTTCATGCACCCTACTTATGGGGAGGAAGAACACCCATGGGCATTGATTGCTCTGGACTTACGCAAATGGCATATCGGCTTAATGGAAGAGCTATTCCAAGAGATGCGTCGCAACAAATAAAACTGGGCTCAACACTCAGTTTTATTGAAGAAGCAGAGCCTGGTGACCTTGCCTTTTTTGACGATGCAGAAGGAGCTATTGTTCACGTTGGAATTATTTTAGAGAACAACCAAATACTGCATGCATCCGGAAAAGTTAGAATTGATTCCATTGATCAACAAGGAATTTTCAATAAAGATCTTGGCGAACACACCCACAAATTAAGACTGATTAAGCAATTGTTTTAACGCTAATTCTTTTTGATCTTTAGCGAAGATTATTTTGTCTACCTAAAGTGTTTTAAAAACGGAAACTTACCCTTGAATTTGCTTTTTCACTTTCTCCCAATAAACATCCATCTGCTCAAGGTTCATATCCGATAGCGTTTTGTTGTCGGCATGAATGTGTTTTTCCATTTCTTGAAAACGTGCTTTAAACTTTTTATTGGTTCGCTCCAAACAATCTTCTGGATTGATATCAATATGTCT
>JABHGH010000070.1 GCA_018672145.1 Flavobacteriaceae bacterium | reverse complement strand
TATCGGCAGTTACGACGCCTTGTTGGGGTCCAAATACTCCGGTACTACTTGTAAATACAACTTCTTGCACCGAACTGTTTTGAATATACGGTAGGAGTTGTTTGATGACGGCAACAAAGTTTCTTTTTGGGTCGCTCCTCAGTCCTGGTGGTAGGGTAAGAAAAAGCCGTGAACTCCCTTGAAGAAAAGAAGATATATTGCCCGAAATGGATTTCTCTTTCAGCTGTATATTGTGACCTTTGACACCAAATGACGACAGTTTCTGTACGCTAGCTTGTGACTGACAACTACCGTGAACAATATGCCCATCGGCAACGAATGATCGTGCGAGATCTAGACCCAACCAACCACAACCCAACACAGCAATAGAACCACTCATAATCACAAAAATAAGCTCTTTTATTGTGAGGTTTCAGTCCATTTAAATAAAAATATGTAACTTAATTGATTAAATTCTAGTGTTATGGCAGTAAAAAGTTTTCAAGGCGTTCGAGCGAAAAAAAAGCCAGTACCTAAGCAACAGCTGCTGGTTTCAGATTACATGACAAGTGATTTAATTACTTTTTCACCAACACAGTCCATTTTAGAGGTTATGGAACTGTTTATTCGTAAACGTATTTCGGGTGGCCCTGTAGTTGATAAAAATGGTTCTTTATTGGGGATTGTTTCTGAGGCAGATTTCATGAAACAAATCTCGGAAAGCCGTTACTTTAATATGCCAATTTTGGAAAAGAGTGTATCAAATTTCATGTCGTCAACTGTTGATACGATTGAACATGACCGTACGATTTTTGATGCAGCCTTGTATTTCCATACCAATAGCCGTCGACGTTTGCCTGTGTTGAACAATGGTCGCTTGGTTGGACAAATTAGCCGTCGTGACGTTGTAACTGCAGCCTTGCAATTGCGTAGTCAGCGTTGGCGTTAATCTTCTCGCTTCACCAACATATACCAGTCATTCTCTAATTGCAAATACCCTTGGTCAAACACAAAATGGTAATATGAACCTTTTTTGGTTGTGTAAATACTTGTAATATAGGAAAACGTAAATCCCTCATCTTGCAGCCTTTTTTTTGAAATTTTTTGTTTTCCGTGGGGGTTTAATTTTTCTAGAATTCTGTAATTGTTTTGTAGGTAACGATTGATTTTTCGAACTGTTTTTGAGGTCAATCTCTTTTTTCTATTGTTGGAGACATTACGACAATAATCACTACAAAAACGTTTGTCTATACGCCCAACGAGTTTTTCATTGCATTCTTCACAAGTTCTGTTTTCCACTTCTTTTTTGTTTGGAGCTATACTTTAATTGCTATAAGAAAATAAATTTTACCGAATAATGAAAGCAACATCCATATCTAAACGTTTAAAAACGATTAGTTTCGAAACAAAACGTTTATTAACCGACTTGTTATATACGACCTATTCAACTTTGCGCCATTGTTTCACTTAAATCAAATGTTATGAATAAAATTCAAAATCACGTAAAACTCATCGGACACCTCGGGTCAGATCCTGAAATCAAGACGCTAGATAGCGGACGTAAAGTCGCAAACTTCAGAATCGCGACCAACGGATACTATAAAAATGCTAAAGGCGAACGTGTGGAAGAAACCCAATGGCATAGCATTGTGCTATGGGGTAAGCTTGCCGAAATTGCTGAAGAACACCTTGAAAAAGGTAAAAAAGTGGCTGTAGAAGGCAAGTTGACACACCGTAGCTATGAAGCCAAAGATGGCGAAAAGCGATATGTTACAGAGATCATTGGTGATGAACTGTTGATGCTATAATTTTAAAAGTAGATATTCTGCGCCAACCGAAATGTGTTGGCGTGGGCTTCTACCAACGTGTGAATGTCGGGCACATACCCTCCGCCCATACTACACTGAACGGGAAATTCGTTTTTCTTACACCAACGCAAAACCATATTATCGCGCTGCTTGCAACCATCCACAGACAAACCTAATCTTCCGAGTTTGTCATCGGCGATAACATCGACTCCACACAAATAAAAAACAAAGTCTGGTTGTACTTTTTCTTTTAATGTTTCTAGTGCATTTTTTAACGCATCCAAATAGAATGCATCACCTGTATTGTCAGCCAAAGCGATATCCCAATCGCTTTTTTCTTTGCGAAACGGATAGTTTTTTTCTCCATGCATCGAAAAAGTAAAGACATTGTCATGTGCTGAGAAGATGGCTGCAGTTCCGTTGCCTTGATGTACATCCAGATCGAGAATCAATACTTTCTTGGCTTTCCCTTGATCTAGAAGCCATTGCGCAGCAATCGCTTGGTCGTTGAGCATACAAAAGGCCTCGGCGCGGTTGGCGTAGGCGTGATGCGTCCCTCCAGCAATATTCATCGCAACCCCATGAGCTAGGGCATGCATGGTCCCCTCTATGGTGCCTTGTGCGATCACATGCTCACGATGGACAAGTTCTGTGGAGAGCGGAAAACCTAACCCTCGGACTTCTGATTTTGAAAGTGTCAAACCACAGAGTGCGTGATAATAGTCAGCCGAGTGCACTCGCAAAACGATCTCTTTGTCAACGGGACTGGGATTAAAAAACTGATCGGGCGTACAAGTTCCTTCATGTAAGAGCTGCTTGGGCAACAGTTCATATTTGATCATCGGAAACCGATGCCCTTCGGGCAATGGGTGGGCGTAACAATTGTCATATGCGATGTATAGCATGCCCCTTATTCAGTACTAGGGTTTAGTTTGTTGAGTTGTTCTTCGATGATGCTATCCTCAATTTTTTCGAACAACAATTCGGGGGGTTGAATCTCATGACCTGCAGGAAGGTGAATGGCAGAATCCAGATCACTCCATTTGGAATCTTCAGCAAGCCCCAACATACGTTTGAGTTTAACAGCCGTTTTGGGTAGAAATGGCGTACTGGCAATGGCCAATACAGCGGCAATTTGTAGCCCTACATACATTATTGTTTTGACTCGTTCGGGGTCTATTTTTTGTTTTTTCCAAGGTTCTTCATCGGCGAGATATTTGTTGCCCAAACGTGCAATTTTAAGCAGAAGTTGACTCGCTTCACGAAAACGATATTTTTCGATCGACTCGGCGATTTGCACGGGCAAAGTGCTGAGTTCGGAAAGAGTTTCTTCATCTACAGTTTCCGTAGCATTTGGCGTTGGCACAACGCCATCATAATACTTATGGGTGAGTACCAAGATACGGTTAATAAAGTTCCCATAGATCGCCACAAGCTCATTGTCATTGCGTGCTTGGAAGTCTTTCCAAGTGAAGTCGTTGTCTTTGTTTTCTGGAGCATTGGCGGTCAGCACATAGCGCAAAACATCTTGTTTGCCCGGGAAATCCTCTAAGTATTCGTGCAGCCAAACCGCCCAGTTTTTAGAAGTCGATAGCTTTTGCCCCTCTAGGTTTAAAAACTCATTGGCGGGCACATTGGTTGGGAGCACATACGAACCCTCGGCATGTAACATGGAGGGGAAAATGATACAGTGAAATACAATATTGTCTTTTCCAATGAAATGTACAAGCTCGGTGTTTTTATCTTTCCAGTAGAGTTCCCAGTCTGTGTTGTTTTTCTGCGCCCATTCTTTGGTTGCGGAGATATACCCAATCGGAGCATCAAACCAAACATAGAGAACTTTGTTTTCGCCACCGGGAACAGGAACAGGTATCCCCCAATCCAAGTCACGGGTAACTGCTCTTGGCTTCAGCCCATCGTCTAGCCACGATTTTACTTGCCCATAGACATTGGGTTTCCAGTCATCGGCATGTCCTTTAAGAATCCAATCTTC
>JABHGH010000009.1 GCA_018672145.1 Flavobacteriaceae bacterium | reverse complement strand
TGGAAACAGCTGGTATCTATGGGTTGAGTCAGCTTATGGGGCATAAGGCAGTTTCCATTTCAGCCATATTGGCCAACCGTTTTCATGGAACATTTTCCTTAAAGCCCGAAAAAACAGTTCTTACAATGATAGAAAAGGTGATAGAGGGAATTAAAACAGGTGGGTTTTAGTTATTAAAACTCAAACTTATTGTTTTGGCATATCTCTTGCATGTGAGTTTAAAAAACCCCATTATGAAACTCTATCTCACTATCCTTTTCTCAGTTTGCTTTTTGTTGTCCTCTTGCGTAAACGCTGATATAAACAATGAAAGTGCTCCCTTCAGTCCTGAAAACTATGAATAGTCATCGGCAACCTCTCAGACCTATGAAGTTGTTTTTACTTTTAATTGGAATGCCAATGATTTTCCTACAGATTACCCAAGTGGCGCCCACTTTTCTCAATTGGTTGGATGGGTTCACCAATCCAACAATACGCTTTTTAGCGAGGGAGAAATAGCCTCTAATGGTTTAGAAGAAATGGCTGAATTTGGAGGGACTAGTACTTTAGTCAACGAACTTCAATCATTGATTGATCAAGGCCAAGGGCAGTCAACCTACACAGGAAGCGTACTTAACAGTGGTGTTGGTACCATTAAAATTGATATAGAAGTCTCTACACTATTTTCTTTTGTTACTTTATTCACTATGATTGCTCCAAGTCCAGATTGGTATGTGGGCTGCTTAAACACCAATCTTCTCGATGAAGATAATGAGTTTGTATCCGAAAAAACGATCCTTGGAACTGTTTTTGATGCAGGTACAGATAGTGGGGAGACCTTTACATCTGCAAATAGTGACACGCAGCCACCAAGTCCCATTCAGGTTATTACGACTCCACCTTTGGCAGAATACTCTAAAATAAAACCATCCTTCTGCATGATTACGTTCACGAAAAAGTAATTACCAGTCAATTGGTTTATGTCCGTGCTTTTCAAGGTAGGTATTCGCTTGACTAAAATGTTTATTCCCAAACCAAAGACCTCTGTTGGCACTTAGTGGTGATGGGTGGCCAGATTCCAAAACAAGGTGGTGGTCACGATTGATGTGCTTTCCTTTTCTTTTTGCATAATTGCCCCAAAGCATAAAAACAACATGCTTGCTCTGTGAGGAAACTACATCAATGACGGCATCTGTAAATTGTTCCCAACCTTGTTGATGATGGCTTCCCGCCTTTCCTGCTTCTACTGTCAGGGTTGCATTGAGCAACAACACACCTTGTGATGCCCATGCAGTAAGATTACCATGTTGTGTTTGTGACCGATTAACATCGGCTTCCAACTCCTTAAAAATATTTATTAATGAAGGTGGATTAGGAATACCCAAAGGTACAGAGAAAGACAAACCATGAGCTTGGCCTTGTCCATGGTATGGGTCCTGTCCAAGAATAACAACTCGAGTTTGTGAAAGTGGGCAAGAATCTAGAGCGTTAAAAACGAGTCCTGGAGGCGGATAAACGGTTTTTGTTTTATATGCTTGACGCACAAAAAAAGTCAGCGAATGAAAATAGGGTTTTTCAAACTCTTTTGAAAGTGCTGATTTCCAAGATGACTCGAGTGTAATGTTCATCAAAAAAAAGTTAATTTTGCATTTTCCGAAGGTAAGGAAATGCTATGAAAAAGATAAGTGAAAAAAGCATAACTGATCTAGAGTTTGACGCGGTACGCGAACAGGCTGCTGCACGCTGTGCAACCGAGCTAGGAGCATCATCACTTCGCACACTCATACCCCATACTTCACTATCACGAGTGAAAATTGAGGTTACACGAGTACATGAATATCGTAGTTCGTATGAGAGTGAGTACAAGATTCCAAACCACGGATTTGAATCGATTGACAAAGCGTTGAGTCTTTTACAAATTGAAAATAGTAAGATCGAGGTAGATCATTTTCAACGGATTGCACATCTTTGCAAAACAGTTCAAGATTTGCTACGTTTTTTCAAAAAAACAAAAGCTTTCTTTCCACAGCTTCACAAATTAGGAGAACATCAACCCATAGAAAAGACAATTCCCAAAGAAGTAGATCGTGTTATTGATCGCTTTGGAGAAGTTCGCAATGACGCTTCTGATACACTCGCTGTGATTCGCAAGCAAATGGATCAAATGCGTGGGAAAATTAGTCAAAGCTTCGGTTCTTCGATGAGCAAATATCACAGCGCTGGGTTTTTAGACGATATCAAGGAAACGGTTGTTGCCAATCGGCGTGTTTTGGCTGTCAAAGCAATGTACCGTCGCAAAGTCAAAGGCTCGTTGTTGGGAAGTAGTAAAACGGGTAGCATTGTATATATCGAACCTCAAGATGTGGTGCAGTACAGTCAGGAAATGCAAAACCTTACTTACGATGAGAAAGAAGAAATTGATCGAATTCTTCGTGAGCTGACCAATTGGATGCGACCATTTCAGCAGCTTCTTGGAAACTACCAACTCTATGCTACTGAAATTGATGTGATTTGCGCCAAATCACTCTATGCACAGGAAATGAATGCCATTATGCCAAAACTGAATGACACTTCAGACTTGGACCTACGTGAGGCCTATCATCCCCTACTCTTTTTAGCTAATAAAATCAAAAAACAACCCACCTATCCACAAACAATTCATTTGCACAATGAACTTCGCATTCTTGTCATATCGGGACCTAATGCAGGCGGAAAAAGTATTACGCTGAAAACCATCGGGCTCTTGCAATTAATGCTTCAAAGTGGATTTCTTGTCCCAGTTCATCCTCAATCCCATATGTGTGTTTTTGAAAACATACTCACTGACATTGGGGACAATCAATCTATTGATAATGAACTGAGTACCTACAGTTATCGGTTAAAAAACATGAACCGCTTTTTAAAGAAGTGTAATGCAAAAAGTTTATTGTTGATTGATGAGTTTGGCACTGGCTCAGACCCTGAACTTGGAGGTGCTTTGGCAGAGATTTTTCTAGAAGTATTCTATGAGGAAAAGGCACTTGGTGTGATTACAACACACTATTCAAACCTCAAACTATTGGCCGATGAGTTGCCATTTGCAGCCAATGCCAATATGCAATTTGACCGAAACAATCTCACCCCAACATTTCAATTGAATACAGGAGAGGCAGGAAGTTCATTTACTTTTGAAGTCGCCCAAAAAAATGGCATACCATATCGCTTAATCAACCGGGCAAAGAAGAAGATCGAACGAGGTAAAGTTCGTTTTGATGCCACTCTAGCAAAAATGCAGCGAGAACGCAGCACCATGGCTAAAAACACCAAAGAACTTCAAGACGAAGCGCTAAAAAGCCGAAGACAAAATGAAAAGCTAGAAACACTTAACTCCAAAGTAAAAGCTAAACTAGAAAGTTATCAAAATCTCTTTGACCAAGATCAACGCATGATTGTTCTAGGAAACAAAGTAAATGATGTTGCAGAATCTTTTTTTGTCAATGGAAAAAAACGACCTCTAGTGGCTGCGCTACTTCAGATTGTTGAGGGTGAAAATGCGAAGAGAAGAAAACAGTCTGCTGCGATTGTTCGCAAGAAAAAGGCAGAAAAGAAAAAGTTGAAAGAAGAGGTCGAAGAAAAAATTGAAAAAGTACGGGTCGAGAAAAAAAATAAACCCAAAGTAGTGGTTAAAAAGCGTTCAAAAGTACAATTCCACATTGGCGACCATGTACGTTTATTTGATGGAAATGCGGTTGGTACCATCGATAGTTTAGAGAAAAACAAAGCGATTGTCAACTACGGAACGTTTACAACCCAAGTCGATTCAGATGAATTAGAACTTGTCAAGCGATCATAATGAACTCTCCGCAACATCATATTATTTTTATTGACGGTTACTGTGTATTGTGCAATCGAGCTGTTCGGTTTCTGATTTGGCTCGACTATAAAAAGCGATTTTCATTTTCCACACTTAATAGTTCGTTTGCCCAAAAAAATATCGGAAAAGAATCTGTTCAATCGATTTTGGTGATGGATAAAAATGGAGAAATATTTGAAAAGTCAAATGCAATTCGAGTCATTACCAATCAATTAATCCTTTTGCAGTGGATTGGACTGATCATTTGGCTTCTTCCAACGTCGTTTACTGATCATCTGTATATGGCAATAGCAAAGCATCGTTACAGGGTTTTTGGCAAGTATGACTCATGTCCCTTAGTTAACAACAAAAAAGTTGTTGAAAGACTAATAATATAAGATTTAGGTCTTTTTGTAATTGTCATCCCATTTTTTCTCAGCAGGTTTTTTTAGCTTACCTGTCGATTTAGCTACAATCATAGAAACTGCAGCGTCTCCAGTGACATTAACCACAGTTCGACACATATCCAAAGGCCTATCGACGGCAAATATAAGTGCCAGACCAGCTTCAGGGATTCCAGCCTGACCCAATACGATGATCAACATCACCATTCCTGCACTAGGGACAGCAGCTGCCCCAATGGATGCCAATGTTGCCGTAGCTATAATACTGAGTTGGGCAGCTAGATCGAGTTGTAACCCAAAAGATTGTGCAATAAAAATAGCTGCTATTCCTTGATAAAGGCTAGTTCCATCCATGTTAATTGTTGTGCCTATAGGAAGAACAAAGCTACTTACCTCTTCTTCTACTCCTAAATGTTCTTGCACCCGTTCCATCGTGACAGGTAAAGTTGCAGCAGAGGAACTTGTGGAAAATGCCAGCAATTGGGCTGGTAAAATTCCATTGATGAAAAATCTTGGAGACTTTCCTGTGTAGAATCGCACAAGAGAGATATAAAATAATATCATTATTGAAAGGCCAAGAAGTACGCATATTGAATAGAGCCCTAGAGCACTAAACAAATCTGGACTTGGTGCATCAACGATTAGAGTTGCCAACAAAGCAAAGACCCCATACGGCGCAGCAAGCATGATCAGGTCAATCATTTTTAATACTACTTCGTTTGTGGCATCAAAAAAATCTTTAATAGGCTTTGCTTTTTTTTCGGGGATTAAAATGATTCCAATACCAAAGAATATAGAAAAAAAGATAATTTGAAGCATATTCGCATTATTGGTTGCAGCATCAAAAATGTTTGAGGGAACAATGTCTACAAGTGCTTGCAAAGGACCGTCTGTTTTTTGTTCTTCTGCAATTTGCTGCTTTGAAGCAGCTTCATCAGCATAGGCTTCAACCAAATCAGTCTGTGCTTTTTCGCTCACAATATGTCCTGGCTGAATCACATTCACAATTAGCAAGCCAATGGTAACAGCTGTGACGGTCGTAATCATGTATAGTAAAACAGTTCTGCCACCCATTTTAGACAATTTGGCGACATCTTTAAGGTCCGACACCCCTTTGATGAGAGATGCAAGTATGAGTGGAATAGCGATGAGTTTTAGTGAATTAATGAAAATTGTACCAAAAGGTTTTATCCAGTCAGTTACCAATCCTTTTCCAGCATCAAACTGTAACATGAAAGTGCCAAAAATAGCACCGAGTAGCATTCCGATTAAAATTTTCCAGTGAAGGGCTAAGCGTCTCATTATTATGTCATTTGTTAGTTAAAATGTATTATGATCCCCGATAATTGAGTTTGTACGTGCAATTAAAAAGTAATCAGCAAGTACCAGAGATGCCATCGCTTCCACGATAGGAACTGCGCGAGGAACAACGCAAGG
>JABHGH010000010.1 GCA_018672145.1 Flavobacteriaceae bacterium | reverse complement strand
ACGCAAGATCCATCCCAAATGGATTTGGTAGCGGAGAGAGATCGGGCGTTGCAATGGCTTCCTCAAGAAGTTAATCCTTATATAAAGACTACGGAAAATGACGCAACACTATTCCTTCAATTTCCGCTAGAGCAACCTCCTGCCAAGGTTAAAAGTGTAAATCTTACCAAATCAAAAATGCATTCAGGAAAATTGGTAGGTATCAAAGGACAATATCTTGTTTTTACAGACCAATCCGTCATGAATGTACGTAGCCACGAAGGGGTTAGCGTGCGTATGGAAGTGACCTAGTCATGACTTAGTCAAACGCAGTGTATATATGGTTTTGAAAAGTGGGAAAAGAAGAAAAATATTATTCCAAATCGGAGCGCTAAAGTTTAATTTCTTCATTGATTTCGAGCTTAAAATATGATCGAATCCAACCGACGCTTAGATAGAGCAAAGGAGTGTCGATCAGTGCCACAAGAATTTTAAATACGACCCCCGAAATAACAAGCCCGACAAAGGCATCCCAAGGAAGAACACCAAATGCGCATAGCAAACCAACAACGGTAAAGGTGTCCACAAACTGCGAAGCAAAAGTGGAGAAATTGTTTCGCAGCCATAAGTGACGTCCTTTGGTTAGGTTTTTCCAAAAGTGATAGATGCGGATATCAATAAATTGTGCAAGTAAATAAGCCATCATCGAGGCCAAGACAGCAATGGGAGAAAGTGCAAACACTTGGTTAAACGTTTGATCGTCTATAGGTGAGTTTGGCAGTGCTGGAACCAGACCAGCGATAAGCAAAATTCCCATCGAAAAAAAGGAAGCAAAAATACCTGCTACAACGACTCTATTGGCCGCTTTTTTCCCATAAATCTCTGAGATCAAATCAGTCACTAAAAAAGTGATAGGGTAAGGTAAAATGCCAACAGAAAGCTCAAAAAGAGAATTCCCCATGATTTCCCAATCAAGTGGATACCAATAGAAAAACTTTTGGAAAATTAGATTTGAAACCACCAAGGATGTGATAAACAATGCGGCTAGATATAAGTATAGCCGTTGTGCAGCGGTTCTTTTTGAATCGACCATTAGCGGATGTTTAATTCAAAAGGAATGCGTGCTTGTATATGATCGATGTTTGGTGTTTGATTGGAAAATATGGTTTGTAATTGTTGTATGGTTTTCCCAACAGTAGTGTTGCCTAATGGATTGGACTGTAAAGACTGCATAAACGATTCTAAATCATCACTAAACTCGGGATAGTTCCTTGTTCTGTATGAGTCCGTTTCAGCTAGCTTGGCAGCATAGGCGACAGCATCTCTTAGTCCACCGAGTGAGTCGACTAAGCCAACTTGTACGGCATCAGCACCACTCCAAACTCTTCCTTGTGCAATGTCATTAACTTTCTCCACAGACATGCCTCTACCTGCAGCAACTCGCTGCAGAAAGGTCGAATATACACGCTTAATTTGACCTTTAATTTCTTGACGTGCAGCGGGGGTAAGCGATTTCATTGGGCTATATAGCATTGCATTTGGATGTGTGGTTACATGCTCGGCACGCACACCCCAACGCTCTGCTAAATCTTCGATAAGTGGGAGCACACCAAAAACACCAATTGATCCAGTTACTGATGTTGGTTCAGCAAAAATTTGATCGGCACCGCAAGCGATGTAATAGCCTCCCGAAGCAGCTACATTCCCCATGGAAACAACAACGGGTTTTTCTTTTTTTAGGTTTTCAATTTCTTGATAGATCAATTCAGAGGCAAGCGCACTCCCACCAGGTGAATTTATCCGCAACACAACGGCCTTGGTACGTTTGTTTGATTTGAGTTTTTTCAACGTGCGAATTAACAATTCCTGACCAACTTGAAACTCGCCACCCTCGCCGTATATGATTTCTCCTTGTGCATAAACGATAGCAATACGATCCTTTCCGTTGCCAATTTGTGCTTTGGTCGTTTTTTGATAATCTTCAATATCAATCATATTGAGTTTATCATCTTCTTCAAGCTGAAGTTTGTCTTTGAGGAGTTTGGTGTATGCATTGCGTAAGATCTGGTCATCGACAACTCCTACGTCAACGGCTTTTGCGGAAGTTGAAGAGCCCAATTCAGCAGCAATATCATTGATTTTTTCTTTTGATAAAGCAGTCCGCTCCTCCATTTTAATGACCATTTCGTCCCAAAAACTATTGAGTAAGGTCTTTATTTGCATTCGATTTTCATCACTCATATTGTCACGTAAAAAGGGCTCAACAGCACTTTTATATGCACCGCTTCGAATGACTTGCATTTTGACTCCTGTTTTGTTTTGAAACGCCTTAAAATAGAGTACCTCAGAAGCAAGCCCACTAAGATCAACCCCTCCTTCTGGATGAACAAAAATAGAGTCGGCAACCGACGCTAAGTAATAGTCTTTTTGGGTGTAAAAGTCATGATATGCATATATGAACTTCCCTGAATCCTTAAAGTTTGCCAACGCATCACGGATGGCTTGCGTTTGTGCCATACCAGACTGTAAAAATGTGTGTTCAATACTAATGCCTTCAATACGTTCATCCTCTTTAGCAGCTTTTATAGAGGCTATAATTTTGTCAAGACCAATGGCTTCTACATCGATTCCAAATGCCGATTGAAACTCAAATTTGTTTGGGCTGCGGTCGGTGATCGGTTTTTGAAGATTTATGGCAAGCACGGACTTGTCTTTGATCTTGACGGCTTCTTCAGCGTCTATGGAAGAAGCAATGCCAGCCACAAGAATAAACAAACAAACAAACGCTAAAACGATGGCAATAAAAGTGCCTAATACAGATGCGAGTAAATTCTTTAAAAATTGCATAAAAGGATATTTTCACAAATATAGAGTATTATCAATTCTTTTACGATTTTTGTGATGTGAGCAAACAGAATATTTACATCGCACTTGGCAGTAATTTGGGAAATCGTCTGGCAAACATTCAGCAGGCAGTCAATGCGATAAACAAGCAGCTTGGTAAGGTTCTTCTTTGTTCTTCGGTCTATGAGGTTCCAGCCGTTGGCTTTTCTGGTTCAGAGTTTCTAAATGCTTGTTTGGTAGCGTCTTCTGACAAAACACCTGAGCAAGTATTAAAAACGCTTCAATCCATTGAAGAACAAATGGGGAGGAAACCGTCAGTAGGGGTAGGGTACAGTGATCGCCCGATTGATCTTGATCTATTAATGGTAGATGAACTAACGATAACGTCTGATCAACTCACATTGCCACACCCTAGTATCCAAGAGCGGATGTTTGTTTTACAACCGCTTTTTGATATTGCCCCTGAAAAAATAGTTCCAAACACAAATTCTGCGGTCTCTGCACTTCGTGATAGGTGTACCGACAGAACAAATATTGGATTACATCCTGCTGGCCTTCAGCGACCCGTTGTTCATTTTTTAAGCCAGTTTAATCGGATTTGTGTGGAGGGTACAATTGGCTGTGGAAAAACAAGTTTGGCAAAAAATATTGCCAAAGATCTCCATGCGAAATTGTTTTTGGAACGCTTTGCTGAGAACCCATTCTTGCCAAAATTTTATGATGATGCGCAACGATATGCCTTTCCACTGGAAATGTCTTTTTTGGCAGATCGATTTAAGCAACAACGCGAGTTGTCTGAGCAATTAAACTTATTTAAGCAAGGGATTGTTTCGGATTATGAAGTACATAAATCACTCATTTTCTCGCAATTCACCTTATCGGCAGACGAATATCAGATCTATCGAAAGGTTTTTTACGGTATGATGCGAGACCTTCAAAAACCAGACTTGTATATTTTGCTGAAGCAAACGACACCTCGACTTCTTGCCAATATCAAAAAACGAGGACGAAGTTATGAGCGATCTATTGACGCTGTGTATCTTGATCGTGTTCGTCGGGGTTATCAAGAATTTGTTCGTTCACACCCCGATTGGAATATTGTCGAGGTCGATGTGAGCGCGTTGGATTTTGTTGCGAATGAAAGTGATTATGAGCATATCCTTCGACAACTACAATCTACCCTTTCCGTAGCGAAGTAAACAGTTGCCAAACGACAAGCCCCACACTTACAGAAACGTTGAGCGAATGTTTTGTTCCGTGTTGTGGAATTTCCAAAACCACATCAGATGCAGTAACAACCTCTTGCGACACCCCTTTCACTTCATGTCCAAAGACCAATGCATAGGTTGTGTTGGGTTCGGATTGAAAAGCGTCTAAGCTTGTTGCCCATTCCGCTTGTTCTATGGCGATCACAACTACTCCTTTATTTTTGAGTTCTTGAATTGTTTCTAGAGTGTCTTTATGATAGCGCCACTTCACACTTTCTGAAGCGCCCAAAGCTGTTTTTCGAATATCCTTATTGGGGGGTGTAGCTGTGATACCGCAAAGCACAATCTCATCAACGAGAAAGGCATCGGCAGTACGAAACACAGAACCGATATTGTGTAAACTCCTCACATTGTCGAGCACCAAAATAAGGGGTGTCTTTTCTGCTTTTTTGAAACCGTCGATATCCAACCGATCGAGTTCGGCATTTTTGAGTTTACGCATGAACCAAAAATACAACTTGACAATGAAAGTAAGTTCCAATACAAATAATTACTTTAGCATGACCATCATGACTTGCTATGGCCGCAAAGAGAACATCTAAGGAAACACCCTTAATGAAGCAATACAATGAAATCAAGGTGAAACACCCTGATGCCTTGTTGTTGTTTCGTGTGGGAGATTTTTATGAAACTTTTGGTGCGGATGCTGTTCGCGCCGCAGAAATTTTGGGAATTGTTCTCACCAAACGAGGCGCAGGAAGTGCAAGCGAAGTCGAGCTGGCAGGCTTCCCGCATCATGCCCTAGAAACCTATCTCACCAAACTTGTTCGGGCAGGTGCTCGAGTAGCAATATGTGATCAGCTCGAAGATCCAAAATCAACCAAAACCCTTGTTAAGAGAGGGGTTACCGAACTCATTACGCCAGGGGTAACTCTCACAGAGGGCGTTCTTGATGAGAAGTCCAATAATTTTGTCGCTGCTCTTCACATCGAACAACAACAACACGGACTTGCCTTTCTCGATATTTCGACGGGAGAATTTCAACTTACACAAGGAAATCAAATTGAAATCGCGACGCTTGTTCAACAGTTGGATGTTAAGGAAGTTTTGGTAGCCAAGCCTCAGAAAAAACAAATTGAAGAGCTTTATGGGACTCAGTTTCCGGCCTATTTTTTAGAAGACTGGGTGTTTCAACACGCCTATGCAACCGAACGCCTTCAAGAGCATTTTGGAGTGAGTTCGCTCAAAGGGTTTGGGATTTCAGAACTTTCAACTGGCGTAGTTGCCGCAGGAGTAATTTTGTATTACTTGTCAGAGACACAACATGCCAAGCTGGATCATATCACCGATATTTGTCGTTTTGACCGTGAAGCCCATGTTTGGATGGATCCTTTTACCATTCGCAACTTGGAACTTATTCACCCTAACGCACCCCATGCGACCTCCTTGCTTCAAGTGATGGATCATACGAAAACGCCGATGGGAGGGCGTTTGCTTAAACGTTGGCTATCTGCTCCACTTACCGAGCTAAAAGCCATACAAAGGCGTTTGGATGTCGTCACTGATTTTTACGAAAACAACGAACGAAAAAATCGATTGCAAGAAGTGCTCAAATCGGTTGGTGATCTAGAACGATTGATGGCAAAAGTTGCGACTGGTAGGGTTGGCCCTCGGTCGGTTAACCAACTCAAAAATACAATACGACTCATCCCTGAAGTTATTCAAATGACAACAGCAAGTGAACAAAAGGCATTACAATCTTTAGGTGAAGGTCTTGATCCTTGCGAAGAATTGTGTCAGCTAGTCGAAGCACAGCTGTCAGCAGATGCACCGGTCCAATTGGGCAAGGGGGATTCCATTGCATACGGTTTTTCTGCATCACTTGATGAATTTCGTGGTATGGCGCGAGGTGGTAAGGAATATCTTGACAAAATGCTAGAAAGAGAAGCCGTAAACACAGGAATTAGTTCTCTAAAGATTGCATATAACAATGTTTTCGGTTACTACATTGAAGTGCGTAATGCACACAAGGATAAGGTGCCAGAAGACTGGATTCGCAAGCAAACCCTTGTCAATGCGGAGCGCTACATTACTGAGGAACTTAAAACCTATGAAACAAAAATCATGGGTGCGGAAGATCAAATCGCTCAACTGGAACAGCAGCTATTTCAGGCGCTTGTGACATCTCTACTTCCTTATATCGAAAGGGTGCAGCAAAACGCATATGTATTGGCCCAACTGGACTGTTTGTGTGGGTTTGCTACGTTGGCTAGTACACGTCGTTACCACTGCCCAAATCTCCATGAGGGAGATTCGTTGGATATCGTGCAAGGCCGTCACCCTGTGATTGAATATCAAATGCCACCCGAAGAATCTTATATTCCAAACGATCTCACACTCAATAAAGACGACCAGCAAATCATTATGATTACAGGTCCAAATATGTCTGGAAAATCCGCCGTTTTGCGACAAACTGCACTCATTGTTTTGATGGCACAAGTGGGAAGTTATGTCCCCGCAGATCGAGCAGATATTGGTATTGTCGATAAGCTATTTACACGTGTTGGCGCCAGTGATAATATTTCCTTAGGCGAATCTACTTTTATGGTTGAAATGAATGAGACCGCGGCAATTGTCAACAACCTCTCCGAACGTAGCTTGGTATTGCTCGACGAAATTGGGAGAGGAACAAGCACTTATGATGGCATTTCCATTGCATGGGCGATCGCATCCTTTTTGCATGAACACCCACATCAGCCCAAAACCTTATTTGCGACCCACTATCATGAGTTAAACGAAATGACGGAACAGTTTGTCAGAATCAAAAACTTTACAGTATCGATCAAAGAACTTGCAGATGATGTTTTGTTTTTGCGCAAGTTGATCCCTGGAGGAAGCGCACATAGCTTTGGAATTCACGTTGCGAAGATGGCAGGGATGCCACAGTATATTGTTCAGCAGTCTCGAAAAATGCTTGAAAAACTTGAGGCGTCTCGAGGGTCAGACCCAACGGCAAAAGATGGTGATATGCAATTGAATTTTTTCCATATGGATGACCCCTTAATGGAAGAGTTGCGTGATCAAATTACAGAACTTGATATCGATCGACTTACTCCGATCGAAGCCTTGATGCAACTCCATCAGATTAAAAGTCGCTTAAAAAAATAAGAGCTTCTATTTTTTTTGATTTTTCGCGTTCACGATCTAAACGAAACAATCTGAAAAATCAAGAGCTTGAATGATGGGAAAGTAAACCAACTTCTCATTTGAATTAGGGAAAAGCCTAATTGACGTGCAGGTTGCCATGGTAGTCAAAAAAGAGAAGTCCATCATTGACAAAGCAAGAGGTGAGTAGGTGCTTTTTTGCAACCAACACGCTATTCAGTTTCTTTATAAAGTTGTTCGTCATTCTTAGAATTGAGGACTTGCTATAGCTGCTATATTACGATTTACATTATTTTTTCAGATTTTTGATTGTAGTAATGTAGATGGTTTTCTTACATTTGCGTTCCTATTGCGAAAGTAGCTCAGGGGTAGAGCATCACCTTGCCAAGGTGAGGGTCGCGGGTTCAAATCCCGTCTTTCGCTCTTTTTAATGTCCAAGCTCGAGTGGTGGAATTGGTAGACACGTTGGACTTAAAATCCAATGACCATTGCGGTCGTGCGGGTTCAAGTCCCGCCTCGAGTACAATTATCCTCAAGAATAATTTTTTGTTTTTGGGGATTTTTTTGGTTTTAGAAAATAGGATAATCAGTTGGAGAGGCTAAGAAACGGAGGGTTATTATAGAGGACGGTGCAATGGGCTGTGCCATCTTACATTCACAGTCTAGGTTGTAGTTTTCGCATTTCACAAATTAATTTCTAGCAAAACAAATCATTATTATGTAGTGCGTGCCAATCGCCAAAAAGAAATTTTGCGACGAGTGGTAAATCCAAGTTTTTCATAGACTTTTATTGCCCTAGTGTTTCGTTCGGAGACGTGTAGATAAGGGGTCTGATTATTATCAAAAATCTTGTCCGTGGCATGTTTAATTAACTGACTGGCAAATCCTTTACCTGTATGATCAGGGTGGGTGACAACGGCACTTAGTTCGGTATAGCCATTCATTTTCATGCGTTCGCCTGCCAAGGCCACGAGCTGATGATTATTGTAGATTCCATAATAGGCACCTAAATCAGGAGTTTTTTTCTTGATAAAGCCAGGCTGAACCACATTGACCAATTCGAGAAGTTCTTTTTTGTGCTGTTGTGTGATAAGCGTTTTAATTTGGCTTGCGCAAGCCATGTTTATGGGTTGATCTAAGACCATTTGATTGCAGAGGATATTATCCTCTATAATCATCGTATTTGAATATTCAGGTTTTTTGCCAACCACATATAAAGGGCTTGTCTGTTGGGCGTAACGGTCAATGGCTTCCACAGTCAGAACTTGTTCTTCGCGCCCACCAAAAGGGCAATAAATGGGGTCGTAAAACAAAACATTATCGATGTTGATTGAAAATGCCTTATGCGTTTCTCGTAGCGAATGCCATACGGGATTGTCTAACTTTTGTGCTTCTTTCATCAGCCTCCAAAATACATAAATCGGCGCAACTAAAAAAAGTATGATCGTTGCTAGGCCATCTCCTTTTTTGCTTTTCTAAAATTGTCAATGGCGACAAAATAGTCTGGGTCCTCTAAAATATTGACATCACAAATTTTCTCTGCTTTTTTGATAAGCTTCACACAGTCGGACGACAAATGACGGAGGTGAACATTCTTATTGTTTTTCAAATATCGTTCGGTGAGCTTATTGACACATTCAATGGCAGACTGATCCGTGATTCGCGACTCTTTAAAATCAATAATCACCTCGTCTGGATCGTTGATCACATCAAACTTACTGTTGAATAATTCGATAGATCCAAAGAATAGTGGTCCGTAAATCTCATAGTGCTTTACCCCGTGTTCATCAACACGCTTGCGAGCTCTAATACGTTTTGCATTTTCCCAAGCAAAGACTAAGGAAGAGACAATAACCCCTGCAAATACAGCAATGGCGAGATCAAAAGCAACTGTCAATCCTGTGACGAGTAAGATGACAATAATATCAGCGCGGGGAACTTTGTTCCACACCTTAAAGGTGCTCCAAGCAAAGGTACCGATGACCACCATAAACATAACGCCAACAAGGGCAGCTATGGGGATTTGTTCTATGTATGTTGCTCCAAAAAGGATAAAAAACAGCAAGGCTAGGGCTGCTGTGATCCCCGAAAGTCGTCCACGACCTCCCGATTTGATATTGATGATGCTTTGCCCAATCATGGCGCAACCACCCATGCCCCCAAAAAAACCATTAACGATGTTCCCCAAACCTTGGGCTGCACATTCGCGGTTTCCACTTCCGTGTGAGTCTGTGAGTTCATCGATAAGGTTGAGCGTCATCAGCGACTCAATCAAGCCAATGGATGCGAGTATAAAGGCGTAAGGAAGGATAAAGAGTAGATTGTCAATGGTGAAATCGATGACAGGAATGGCAGCTGTTGGGAAGCCCGCCTGAATTCCCTCGCCACCGTTAGCTACGATAAATGATTTGACAGTCTCTGTTTCGAGTCCACCAAAAATCACAACACACGACACGACAACAATAGCGGTTAGTGCAGCAGGAACCTTTTTGGTTATATAGGGAACACCAATCATAATACCCATTGTAATAGCAACCAACCCGAGCATTGTCAATAAGGGAGCACCATCAAGCCATTCGCCTTGACTTTTAAACATACCGAGTTGAGAAAGAAAAATGACAATTGCTAAGCCGTTGACAAATCCCATCATCACGGAGTGTGGGATCATGCGCACAAATTTCCCAAGACGAAATGCACCTGCAGCCACTTGAATGATTCCAGTGAATATAAGTGTGACAAATAAAAATTGAAGACCAGCAAACTCACTGCCGCCAATGGTGTTTCCCTCACGAATAAGGTGAACCATCACTACGGCCATAGCCCCAGTCGCCCCAGAAATCATGCCAGGACGACCACCAAAAATAGAAGTTACAAGCCCCATTAAAAAGGCACCATAAAGCCCAACGATTGGTGATATTCCGGCGACAAAGGCAAATGCCACTGCTTCGGGTACAAGAGCCAGCGCAACGGTGATTCCTGAAAGTAGATCATCTTTGATGCTCCAATCCTTACTATTATTATTTAAATGAAATGCTTTCAATTTGTCAAAAATTAAGCGGCAAAAGTAAGGGAATCCAACAGAAGAAAGCGGGGTTTTAGAACATATATTTAGCGCTTAAAACCCTTGAAGTGAATAAATAACGGATTAAGGAGAGTTATTTAAACAATAAGTCTACCTTCGCAGCCATGAAATTTTCTGACCTGGGGATTATCTCTCCGATACTTAAAGCAATTGAAAAGCTAGGATATTCCGAGCCAACACCCATTCAAGAACAAGCGATCCCTATTCTTCTTGATGGACATGATTTGTTGGGAAGTGCTCAAACGGGAACTGGTAAAACAGCAGCGTTTACGATTCCAATTTTACAAAGGATATCTACAAGTAACCACAAGCAAAAGAAAAAGGGGAGACGCCAACTCAAGGCACTTATTATTTCGCCCACACGAGAACTTGCGTTGCAAATTTCTGATAACATTGCAAGCTATTCGAAGTTTACCGGCGCTAAAACCGTTGTGATCTTTGGGGGTGTTCGTCAGCACAAACAAACAAGCGCATTGCGAAATGGAGCAGACATCTTGGTTGCGACACCTGGTCGTCTTCTCGATCTTATTGGGCAGGGTTATATTCGTCTAAATCAAATCGAATATTTTGTATTGGATGAAGCGGATCAGATGCTTGACATGGGCTTTATTCACGACATTAAAAAAATCATTGGAAAGCTTCCTGAAAAGAGACAGTCTCTGTTTTTCTCTGCCACGATGCCAGAATCAATTATTGCGCTTTCTGACCAAATTTTAAACAACCCGAAGCGGGTTACAATCGCTCCTGAACAAACCACTGCTGAAAAAGTATCACAGTCGATTTATTATGTAAGCAAGGCCAACAAGAATGATTTGCTTTCACACGTTGCTGAAGAGAACCCTGACGCTTCTATTTTGGTTTTTTCACGCACCAAACACGGTGCCGATAAAATTGTGAAGTCACTTCACAAATCAAATATTAGGTCCGAAGCAATTCATGGAAACAAGTCACAAAATGCTCGTCAGAAAACCTTAGATCGCTTCAAGAAAGGAAAGTTTTCTGTGTTGGTTGCTACGGATATTGCGGCACGCGGGATTGATGTAAGTAAGTTGTCATTGGTTGTCAATTATGACCTACCTAACGTACCAGAAACCTACGTACACCGCATAGGACGAACAGGCCGTGCGCAAGAAATTGGTGAGGCTATTTCGTTTTGCTCAGGTGGAGAAAAGGGATATGTTCGCGACATCGAACGGTTGATTAGCCAGAAGATACCTGTTGAGTCAGATCACCCATTTCACGATCAAGGTACGGCAGATCGATCTCCAAAAAAGCATGGCAAAAAGCCAGGCAAAAAATCAGGAAACAAGTACGGTAGAAAGCCAGATGCAAAATCAGCGAACAAACCAGACGGGAAACCAGGTAAAAAGTTTGGAAAAAAACCAGAAGCAAAACCCAAAGGGAAGTTTAAGAAACCTTCCGATGGAAATCATCCTTTTAAAGGCGGTTCAAAAGGGAAGAGATTTTCAAAAAAACAAGGGAACAAAAAGCGGTAGCTTTTCACACACTTTGTTTAGGGATTCCGAATGTTTTCGACCAGTTTTTGTATTTCATTACTCGGAGCAGGTGTTTGACGGCTAACGACTAGCGTGACCAAAAAGTTGGCGATCATAGCAACGGTTCCAAACCCCTCGGGGGATATCCCAAACCACCAATCAGCTTTTGTTCCACCACCAAACCATCCAAACTTAAATTTCAACATATAGAATAGCATAAGAGATATGCCAACAAGCATACCGTTAATGGCACCTTCTTTATTGATTCTTTTCGAAAAGATGCCCAATACTATTGCAGGGAAGAATGAAGATGCTGCGAGTCCAAAGGCGAGTGCAACGGTAGCTGCTACAAATCCTGGGGGGTTGATTCCAAACCATCCAGCCAAACATACTGCTCCAGTAGCAGCAACGCGAGCTGCAATGAGTTCACCTCGCTCTGAAATTTCAGGCATTACCATCTTTTTGAGCAAGTCATGAGATACGGCAGAGGAAATGACGAGCAAGAGTCCTGCGGCTGTGGAAAGAGCTGCAGCTAGGGCGCCTGCTGCGAGCAGTGCGATAACCCAGTTGGGCAGTTGCGCAATCTCAGGATTGGCGAGTACCATGATATCGGCATCAACGGTGAGTTCGTTGACTGTTGTATCGGCGTTGTACTGAATGAGTCCATCTTCATTTTTGTCAGTAAAGCCAAGAAGCCCAGTGGTTTCCCACTTACTAAACCATTCAGGCATCTCATCGTAAGGTTGATTGCTGACCGTTTCAATGAGGTTGGTGCGTGAAAAGACGGCAATCGCGGGTGCGGTAGTGTATAGAATAGCAATGAACAGTAGCGCCCATCCAGCGGACTTGCGAGCGTCACTTACTTTTTTAACCGTGAAAAAGCGAACAATAACGTGAGGGAGTCCAGCTGTTCCAACCATAAGTGCCATGGTGATGCAGAAAACATCAAATAGAGACTTGCTTCCCGAGGTGTATTCATGGAATCCAAGTTCTTTATGCAAACCATCCAACTTGTCTAGGAGATAGACACCGTCTGCTCCGCTTGATCCAAAGCCAAGCTGAGGAACCACATTGCCAGTGACTAAAAATGATATATATATAGCAGGCACCATAAAAGCGAAAATCAACACACAGTACTGCGCCACTTGGGTATAGGTGATGCCTTTCATACCGCCAAGAACCGCATAAAATAAAACGATTCCCATCCCAATGAGTACGCCAGTGACAATATCTACTTCGAGGTATCTAGAGAACACCACACCAACACCACGCATTTGCCCAGCGATATAGGTAAAAGAGATAATCAGAGTGCAAAACACAGCGACAGACCGTGCAGTGTTGGAGTAGTAACGATCCCCAATAAAATCGGGCACAGTAAATTTCCCAAACTTACGCAGATAGGGTGCGAGAAGGAGTGCCAATAATACATATCCACCAGTCCAGCCCATGAGATAGACGGAGCCATCATACCCGCCAAAGGAGATAATCCCAGCCATGGATATAAAGGAAGCGGCAGACATCCAGTCTGCGGCTGTAGCCATTCCGTTGGCGATGGGGTGGACACCACCACCGGCAACATAAAATTCTTTTGTGGAGGCAGCGCGCGACCAAATTGCAATTCCGATGTATAATGAAAAACTTAACCCAACTGCAATCCAAATCCAATATTGAAGTTCCATTTGTTTATTTCTTAAAGTTTTTGTCAAGCTTATTCATCAAAAAGATGTATGTAAATATAATCCCGACAAATCCAAAAATGGATCCTTGTTGAGCAAACCAAAATCCGAGTTTAAACCCTCCGATTGTTATGGTGTTAAGTTCTTCGACAAAGAGAATGCCACAGCCAAAAGAAATGATAAACCACAGCGAAAGAAGTATGGTGATGTATCGGATATTTTTTTTCCAATAAATATTATTTTTCATAATTGTGTATTGAATGAACGGT
>JABHGH010000011.1 GCA_018672145.1 Flavobacteriaceae bacterium | reverse complement strand
CCGTTGATCGTATTGACAAATATGCAGCACCCACAAAAGAAAATGAATTTACTCTCTACATATGGGGAAGCTGGTATCGATTGAGACATAGGAACAGAAACAGCTCAACGGAATTGGAGCGTATTCCCTCTCAAATCATCTATGATAAAATCGCTAAGCCTTTGCTCAATATTAGAGATCTACAACGAGACAAACGCATTCAATACCATCATTACAATAACCCGATAACAGAAATTAAAAATGCTGTTGATCGTAAAGAGTTTGTTTTTGGCATTCAACACTACGATATTTCTTTTAAAGATATTAAAACTGTCATCTCAACATCAAAACTTCTTCCCCCAAAGAGTACCCACATTGAACCCAAACCATTAAATGGTATGCTTATCTTTGATTTTTTATCACAATGATTAAAGAGAATATTACTACCCTTTTAAAAACAATTCCAACGACAGTGAAGCTCATTGCGGTGTCAAAGACAAAACCTATTGAGAGAATTCAAGAAGCGTATGAAACTGGACATTTGGATTTCGGAGAAAATAAGGTGCAAGAAATGAGTGAAAAAGCCACCCGACTCCCCAAGGATATTCAATGGCATATGATTGGGCATTTGCAACGAAATAAAGTGAAATACATTGCTCCTTTTGTCTCGCTCATACACAGTGTTGATAGTGTGCGATTGCTTCGAGAAATTGACAAACAAGCACAGAAAAATGATCGAATCATTGACTGCTTACTGCAAATGCGAATTGCAAGGGAAGAAACCAAATTTGGATTAACTTTTAACGCATGTGATGAGCTTTTACAAAATATGCAATGCTCACATGTGCGCATACGAGGACTGATGGGCATGGCCACTTTTTCAGATGATCAGTCACAATTGAAAGAAGAATTTGGATCTTTAAAGAACTATTTTGACAAACACAAAAATGAATGCCAATGGGATACATTATCCATGGGAATGAGTGGGGATTACGAGCTCGCCATTGCTTGTGGGAGTAATATGATTCGTGTTGGTAGCCGTATATTTGGATCGCGAAACTAGAAGCTATGTACGCCGTTGTTGATGTTGAAACTACAGGAGGTAAATACGGTGAGGAAGGGATCACCGAAATTGCGATTTACAAATACGATGGCAATGATCTAACAGATCAATTTAGCAGTTTGATCAATCCAGAACGTCCCATTCAGCCCTTTGTGCAAAATCTGACAGGAATCAACGAAAAGATGTTGCGTAATGCGCCCAAATTTTATGAATTGGCAAAACGGATTGTCGAGATCACCAGTGACTGCGTATTGGTTGCACACAACGCTAGTTTTGATTATCGCATGCTACAAACCGAGTTTGAAAGGTTGGGATATGACTTTGAACGAAAAACATTATGTACTGTTGAGCTATCAAAAAAACTCATTCCTGACATAGAATCCTACAAGCTAGGACGTTTGGTTCGTAGCTTAGGGATTCCTCTGAGTGACCGCCACCGTGCTGCTGGTGATGCGCGTGCTACTTTAGAACTCCTTAAAATACTACTCAACAAAGACGGAGAAAAAAAAATTGTAAAAGAATTTGTCAAAACAAAGTCGCAACCCAAAAAACCAAAACACTTGTTAAAACTTATGGAGGGAGTACCAGCGTCTATGGGCGTGTACTACCTACACAACAGCAAAGGCGACGTCATTTATATTGGAAAAAGCAAAAACATAAAGCGTCGTATCAACCAGCACTTTAGCAGTTCTGGAAAAAAACAACTCCGCATTCAGCTCGAAACAGATGCGATTAGCGTTGAAGAAACAGGAAGTGAGCTCATTGCGCTGCTCAAAGAACTCGACGAAATCAAGCTCCACAAACCCAAACACAATCGCATGTACAAAAACAGCTTTATAAAATTCGGGCTATCCAGAGTAGAAACTCAAGAGGGATATCAAGTCTTGCGGTTGGTACATGCAGTTGATGGAGAAGAATATCTCACGACTTTTAAAAATCTAAATCGTGCCCGCACCATCCTATTTCATTATGCTGAAAAATATTCTCTTTGCCTTAAAATGCTGAGTTTAGATAAGAAAGAAGGGGCTTGCAGTCTGCACCACAAACAGAAATGCTTGGGTGCCTGTATCGAAGAAGAACCTGTTGAAAGCTATAACAAAAGAGTGAAACAACTAATTGCTGATGTCGAATTTAGCTATTCTGACATGGTCATAGTTGATCGTGGGCGTAATCCAGAAGAGCAGAGTGTGATTTTGATTGAAAACAAAAAACTTATTGGTTTTGGCTATGTGAATCTATCACATCAAATCACTCACCCAGATGCATTGCGCAACATTATCTACCCCACAAAAGATAATAGAGAAGCCAGACACATCATTAAAAGTTATTTAAGAAAACATAAAAACATACGAGTTGTGCCACTCAACACATCCGAGCAATGAAAAAAACACTTATAACCTTATCAGGTCCCACAGCAAGTGGAAAAACCGCTTTAGCCATTCGCATTGCAAAAACACTTCAAGCAGAGATATTTTCCTGTGACTCTCGACAGTTTTATAAAGAAATGTCAATCGGTACTGCCGTACCTACATCCGACGAACTCGCCGAAGTCCGTCACCATTTTATTCAACACAAAAGCATTCATTCTCCTTATTCTGTAGGACAATATGAAGCTGAAGCGATTGCGCTTTTGACCGATTATTTTGAAGACCACGATGTTGCCGTTATGGTTGGGGGGTCTGGGTTGTATATGCAAGCTGTCGTGAACGGAATTGATAAATTTCCAGAAGTTTCAGAGGAAATTCGAAACACACTAGGTAGTCGATTAGCAGTTGACGGTTTGTCAGTTTTGCAACAAGAATTACAAGAACTTGATCCTGTACACTATAAAAATGTAGACAAACAAAATCCAAGTCGCATACTCCGAGCTTTAAGCGTGTGCCTTGCTTCTGGAAAACCGTACTCCTCATTTCTCGGTCAAAACAAACAGAAGCGTCCTTTTGAAGTGCTCGCACTAACGGTT
>JABHGH010000074.1 GCA_018672145.1 Flavobacteriaceae bacterium | reverse complement strand
ATCAACGTAAAGAAACCACCGCAGAGGAGTTTTATGAACGTGCTGGTATTTGGGCGGAATTTGGTCAGATTGTATGTATTTCTGTTGGGTATTTTGTGTCTGTAAAAACGCAGCCTCGAGCTTTTCGTCTCACCACTTTTGTAGGGGAAGAAAAAAATCTGCTGACTGAATTTAGCGCTCTGATCAATCGTCATTTTTCGAAATCCTACCATCGTCTATGTGCGCACAATGGAAAAGAATTTGATTTTCCGTATATCGCTCGGCGAATGGTTATCCACGGTCTTGAACTGCCAGGCCCTCTTCAAGTTGCTGGTAAAAAGCCTTGGGAAGTTTCACATCTCGACACCATGGAATTGTGGAAATTTGGTGACTACAAACACTACACTTCTCTTAAACTTTTAACCCATGTTTTGGGTATCCCATCCCCAAAAGACGATATCGACGGCAGTCAAGTCGCAGATGTTTATTACAAGGATAAAAACGTTGACCGTATCGCTAAATACTGCGAACAAGACGTGTTGGCGGTGGCTCAAGTTTTATTGCGGTTTGAACAGATCCCCTTATTGTCCGAAGATGAAATTGCACATGTAGTTCCAAAAGGATAACTTGCGTATATGCCGAAAAAAACACTTGTATCGGTCAAAAACTTAACCATTCGTTTGGGGGGTGCTTTCGTTGTCTCTGACCTGTCTTTTTCTATTGCTCAAAATGAAATGTTAGGCGTCGTTGGCGAATCCGGTAGTGGCAAGTCTGTAACCGCATTGTCGCTTATGGGTCTTCTCCCAAATCCTAAAGACACTGTGTCTGCCAGCCAATTTATATTTGATGGCACATCCATGCTGCCCTTTGAAGAAAAACGTTTTCGTGCCCTTCGCGGAAAGAAAATCGGAATGATTTTCCAAGACTCCATGAGTGCTTTAAACCCAAGTATGCGTTGCGGAAAACAAGTTTTGGAAATGATTCGAATGCATAGCACTCTCAATAAAAAGGAAAGTCAAGAACGAATGCTTTCTCTTTTGGAACGAGTCAAGCTTCCAGATCCAAAAGCCATCGCAAAGCGTTATCCACATCAGTTAAGCGGCGGGCAGCAACAGCGGGTGCTCATTGCTATTGCCATTGCCTGCAGCCCCAAACTCTTAATTGCAGACGAACCAACTACAGCCTTGGACCCCGAAGTGCAACAAGACATCATGCAGTTGCTGAAATCCATCCAGAAACAAACCCAAATGAGTATCCTTTTTATTTCACACGATCTGAATTTGGTGCAACATTATGCCGATCGAGTCGTGGTACTAAAAAATGGTATTTGTGAAGAATCTGGCACTGCAGAGCAACTTTTCAATCATCCAAAATCCCCCTACACCAAAGGGCTTATCAATGCCGTGCCGCCACGAAACAAACGCCCCAAACGCTTACAAACAGTATCAGATTTTATAGCGAACACCGCGAAGTCCCCAAACGAAAAAGCAGCCGAAAGAAAAAAACGTCATCAATTGTTGTACAAACAGACTCCTGTTTTGGAGGTCAAAGACGTGGAAAAAGTATTTACACAAAATAAACAAAGCCATCGAGTACTTAAAGCTGTCCGTTTTTCTCTCTATGCAGGAGAAACCCTAGGTCTTGTTGGCAATTCAGGAAGCGGTAAATCAACTTTGAGTAATTGTTTGCTCAATCTTATTCAGCCGGACCATGGAAAGATCCTTTACAATGGCGTGCGTATCGACCAGTTCAACGCACAACAACGCAAGCAATATCGAAAAGAGGTGCAGCTCGTTTTTCAAGACCCCTTTTCCTCTCTGAATCCCAAACAAAAAGTCCAAGACATTTTGACCGAACCCATGGAGGTGCATCAGATCGGAGCAAATAATGCCGAACGCATTGAACGAGCAAAAAATCTTCTCAATCAAGTAGGCCTTGCTGAAGAACACCTTAGTCGCTACCCCGATGCTTTTTCGGGTGGTCAACGACAACGCATTAGTATTGCACGTGCACTATCTGTTGAACCAAAACTTATCGTTTGTGACGAATCTGTTTCGGCTCTTGATCGATCTGTCCAAGCCCAAGTGTTAAACCTATTCAATCAATTAAAAGAAAATCATGGTTTCACGTATCTCTTTATAGCCCATGATATGGAGGTCGTTCGGTATATGTCAGACCGAATTATGATAATTAAAGAAGGGAAGATTGTTCAAATCGGCGAAGCCGACCAAGTGTATAAGCATATTCATGGTGTAAAAACCGCCTGATGTACACTAAACATGACAACTATTTATAATTGTTTACCTTTGTGAAAAACCACACTGTGATGAGTATCTTACAAAGTATCCACTCGTACTGGGCATATGTTGTTCTAGCGATTCTAGTCTTTGCGATTGTCAATGCGTTTATTGGAAGGTTTTCGAATAAAACATTTGCCATCAAAGATTTGCGCATTTCACTTTTTGCGTTGATTGTTACCCATATTCAACTCGTTATTGGCTTGGTTCTCTATTTTCTGTCTCCACGCTTTAGTGCTTGGCAAGAGGGCGTCGGTGCCGTTATGGGAGACCCTACGCTTCGTCTCTACCTTGTAGAGCACCCTGTGACCAATGTCATTGCAATTATTTTGATTACTATGGGATGGTCAATGCATAAACGCCAAGGGGAAAGCAGCAAAAAGTTTTTGCGAATTGGATTGTTTTACTTTTTCGGATTACTACTCCTTTTGAGTCGTATTCCGTGGTCGGTATGGCCCTAAAAAAAGTAAAGGAGTGTAATCACTCCTTTACCTATCAACCATATTAAACTATGAAAAACTAATAGCTAGCAAATAAGTTCATTTGCCATTTGCAATGTAGAAAGTAAACCAACGTTTAAATCAAAAACATTTGTTAAATTTTGAGTCGACTCAAAGAATCGAGTCTTTGGTAATGTGCACTTTTAACTCCCAATAACAGAAAATATGCGATTTGGCGTCCTAGGTGGAGGAAGTTGGGCAACAGCCCTCACAAAGATTTTATGCGAAAACAATGATGCTGTTTTATGGTATATGCGTAACGCCGATGCCATTTCACACATTTGTCGCGAAGGCAACAATCCTTCCTATTTACGCAGTGTGAATTTTAATTCGGAGCAACTCAAGCTTTCTGACAATATTCATGAGGTTGTTGAGCAAGCTGATGTTCTTGTTTTAGCCATCCCTTCTCCCTTTCTTCACAAACAACTCCAGATAGTTGAAGGTCTTCTCAAAGACAAAATTGTCTT
>JABHGH010000123.1 GCA_018672145.1 Flavobacteriaceae bacterium | reverse complement strand
TGGAAACGGAACCAAGAAACCTAAACATTTTATAGAAGACTTCATCGTATGGTTTTATGCTACATGCTAGCTGTCGTTAGTGGTGAAGACTTGGTAAAACATAAGACCTTCTTTAAAGGAACTCTTTTATTATTTGTGAATATCATTTGATCATTGAAAAATAATGTCGAGTTTTACATGACAAACAAATCCCAAACGTTCATGTCACACCTCTTAGAATTCCTAAAACACCGTTCTGTCGGGACTGTTGTCCCAAGTAGCTCATTTTTAGGTAAAAAAATGTATGGTAATATTGACTTTTCAAAAGCAGTACTGGTTGTTGAATTTGGCCCAGGGTGTGGTGCCTTTACAAAAAATATTTTAGCAAAAATAAATCCCAATTGTACTCTGATTCTTTTTGAAACCAATACAGTGTTTTACAACAAATTAACAACGTCGATCAAGGACAAAAGAGTCATTATCCTCAATAAAAATGCAGAGCAAATCGGAGATTTACTAGCAGTTAAAAACATGGGTAAAGCAGATTATATATTTTCATCCATTCCACTAGCCTTGATACCAAAAGGTGTCAAAAGGTCTATTCTTCAAAATGCGGTTTCAAATCTTAAACCCAATGGTAAATACATCCAGTTTCAGTACTCTTTGGCAGATTACAAATTATTAAAAAAACATTTTAATCGTGTTAGATTAAAGTTTACCATGCTCAATTTTCCTCCCGCTTTTGTTTATAGTTGTTCTGTTTAGCATTGTTTTTTAAAGAGTTCCATAAAAAAAGCCACTTCGAAAAGTGGCTTTTAAAAAATTAAAATCAGTCAATCTAGAACTTGTAGTTCAAAGAGAGTGAGTAATTTCTACCCAACTGACCGTGCTGTTGTACTTCAGAAGAATATCTGAAACGACCACCTGCTTGCGCTGTATTTGTGCTTGCAAGTGTTTCATCTGGGTACACATCAAATGCATTGTTTACAATTCCATTAAGACTAAGCTGTGGAGTAAACTTATAAGATAATCTAAAATCGGTAATCAACTTCGCAGCAAGTGCTTGATCATCACCTCCAGATTCTGGAGCAGTGACCGTTACTTCTCCGAAATGAGTATTATATACACCGATATCCCAACGATCTGCGCTGTAATCAGCAGTTAAGATGATTTTTGACTTTGGACGCGAGTTGGTTATCAGACCAGCCTCTTCGCGAGTAAAGATATTAACACCTGCCAATTCAGAAGGTGTGTCAATACTTTCTAGCGTCGTCTCATTAAAGTTACCGATTAAGCCTAAATCAAGGTTATCTCCTCTCCAGTTCAGTACAAAATCTAAACCAGTGGTCTTTGTGTTACCAGCATTAATCCATGCTTGAACTGCATAAAGACCAGCGTCAGAAAGTGTTTGACTTAAATCAGAACCTTCAGCACCTTGCAATTGTGAGGTGAATAAGATTCGATCATCAACATTGATGCTATAAAAATCTACACTACCTGAAAAATTTGATCCATTTCCGAAAGTAATCCCAGCTGTTAAGTTTTGAGATGTTTCAGCAAACAAATCTTTGATTCCTAGCGCTAGTGCTTCAGGACTTCCATTTTGAAGTGTCCCTTGCAATAGTGGCTCAGACGAACCAGCAACTATAATATATTGCGTATTTGACAAGTACTTCTGGTGAAGAGAGGGAGCTCTAAATCCAGTAGAGTAACTCGCGCGAACCGCCGATTTATCGCCCAACTTATAACGTGAAGCCATTTTCCAGCTAAAGTTCGATCCGAAATCAGAAAAATCTTCATAACGAACAGCAGCACTTACTAATAAGTCATCAGAAAAATCAACATCAACCCCAGAATATACAGCAACGTTATTACGATCCCACTCTCCTTCTTGATCTAAGGAAATACCTGCAAAGGAGTCACTTCCTCCACCATATCTTGAGAATGGATCTCCTGGAAATGCTTCAAATTTTTCAGTTTTGTATTCTACTCCTGCAGAAAACGAAACTTGGTCGCTAAACGACTTTGTTAAATCTGCATTTTGAATAAGGTTAGAAAACGCATAACCACCCGGTTTAAAACTCGTAGGACTCCATCCGTTATCAGCTAAATAGTCTCTGTTCACAGAACGGTTTACAGTGTAATAAATACTGTTTTTACCATGAGTCAATGAAAGGTCTAAATTCCATCCATTTGCTAAATCAAAATCAACACCCACGACGTTGAAAAAATCTTTGATATCGCCCTCAAAAGTCGGGTGATAGCCCACAAAATCGCTGTAACCGTCTTTTTGATCATCTGAGTAATTTTCTCAGGGATAAGTGTTCCAACAAGATCTTCATCTGTGATAACACCAGTATCAAAGTCATCTTGATTATATCTTGGAATAGCTACTGTATCAGTATTCAAAAACCCTGCAGCTGCAACATCCTCTCTCCATCCTGGAAAACGGTAGTATGCAAACGAACGATTCCAACGCTCAGAGTATCCATGCGTCATATAAAATTCAGCATTCTCTCCAACGGGATGGGTAATATTTGCGAAAATTGTCTTTTGTTGTAAATCTGGACGACCAACAATCATTCCTAAAGTAGGATCATTTTCAGTAAACTTTACAGCATTCGCCTGTTCATTAGCAGCGGTAATTGCACTTAAACCTGGAGAGCCTGCACGATTTGTTTTCTCCTGGTCTGTGTATGCAAGTGTCAAATTAATTCGTCCACCATTCCCAAAAGGAAGTGTGGTATTATAATCCATATTGAACTGGAATCCATCTCCTTCAGAAGTGATTCCCGTTCCAGCACTAATTGTTGAAAATGCAGAATCTTTTTTCAAGATAAAATTCATAACACCAGACATGGCATCAGATCCATATTGAGAAGAAGCCCCATCACGAAGTACTTCAATACGTTCGACAGCAGCAAGAGGAATCGACTTTAAGTTGATACCTACCTCACCTTTACCAGGCGTACGGTTTAAATACGCTTGTGCCTGTTGGTTTACACGCTTTCCATTTATAAGAACCAAGGTTCTTGATGGACCCAATCCGCGCAGGTCAGCTGGGCTAAATCCGGCTGTTGCATCAGATATGGCTTGATCCTGTGAGTTAAAAGAAGGAATCGAGAAAGTAAGTGCCCTCTCAATCGACGCTTCACCAACGTTTTGAACATCAGATGTTTTGATGTTGTCAATTGGAACAGCCGAATCGATAGCTGTTCTTGGCTTTGAACGGTTTCCCGTAACAAGAACTTCATCGAGTGTTTCTCCTTCTGTTAGTGTCACAACAAGATCGCCGCCATCATATGAAAGCTCATTTGTTGAAAATCCAACATAAGACACCACAATTACATCGCCTTGGTCGATATCGATAGAAAACTTCCCATCGAAGTCAGTTGTTGTCCCGGTCGTTGTGCCTTTAATGACAACACTGGCACCAGGAAGCGGGTCGTTGTTTTCGTCGACAACAACACCACTTTGCTGAGCAAAAGTGATGGAAACCATCAATATCATTGATAGTATAGTAATTAAATTTTTCATTTTTTTAATATTATTTAGATTAGATAGTTTCTACAATTTTACAAATTTTATGATAAATAACACCAATTATTGGAAACCAATCAATAATTAGATCTATATTTTTTCACATCAACAGTCCTACTTAATAGTTAGTGAGTTTATATAAAAACCCTACAAACGTCAATAAAACTTCACAAATAAAATGTGTGTTAATCCTTTGTAAACTTTAAAGATGACATGGTATGGTTGGAATCGTCTGTGAGTGTTAAAACATACAATCCTTTTGAAAGATGACCCAAGTTAACAGGGATCACATTTTGACCCGATGAAAAATCAATCGTCATTTTCTGGACTTGACGACCTTGCGTGTCGTAGATGGCTAGACCTCCACGAATCCATAAAGGACTATGAAAACGAACGACTGCATCATTCAAGACTGGATTGGGTGTCATAACGATTTTTTGCTGTGATTCATTGCTAGACGGTGAGCCTAAAATTGGACTCGCAATCAAATTCAGCCTACTGATATCGTAATCATCTAATTCTGTATCGGTGATGGTCTGACTAGAGGCTCCCAAAAAGTCACCAATAATTGCGGAATAGACCTGACGGTAATCGTGTTGCATTTGTGTATCATCAAAATGCTTAACATTCCCAGTGAGTGAAAAAGCATCGAGCGACATATGATTACCTGTCATTCCTCCATGAACAGGTTTTCCAATAACAAACATGGGGCCGAAATTTCCATGGTCAGTTCCTCTATTTCCATTTTGAACAGGTTTTCGCCCGAATTCAGTAAAAGTAGTTGTTACCACATTATCCTCAATGCCAAGCAGTTTTAAATCCTCTTGAAACGACTTAATCGATTGGCTGAGCTCTGTCAACAAATTGGCATGTTTTCCAAGATGACTGTCCCCTTGACCTTCAACTTGATTAGCATGGTTATCAAATCCATCGAGACGAAGAAGAAATACTTTTGTTTTTGAACCGCCCGAAATCATTTTAGCCACTGTTTTCAATTGGTCTGCTAGATCATGTTGCAGATAGGTGGCCTTATTTGATCCCGCATCGAACACTTCACTAATACGTTGAGCATAGTTGGTTGCGGTAACCTCCATGCCATTGATAAAGTTTATGTTTTCAATGTATTCAGAAGAAGCGTCGCCATATTCAGGCAAAGGGTTTCCAATGTTGGACAATTGAGAGTAAAAACCAGAAGCGTCTTGCCCAGAAAGATTGATATCTACTTTGTGCTCATCTTCAGAATGGAATTCATCGGCTGGTTTTTTATTACCCAGTTGAATCCCTAACGGATCGTCATAGTCGTTGTGATCAAAGCCAGAATGTAAATAGCGAGCCATCCAACCGTTTGGTTTGTTGTTGTTTTCATCTGTTCCGTCTCCTCCCTTTGACATTAATGCTCGTCCACTAAAGTGTGACTTATTGAGTTGGGGATATCCCACACCATGCACGATATTTAATTTTCCATCGTCCCAAAGTTGCTTAAACGGCAGAAGATTGGGATGGAGAAGACTTTCGCTTTCCACACTCAACGAAGTATCCAATTCAATACCTGCATTTGAACCGCTATCCTTAATTCGAATATCTGGACGAATACTTGCATACTTATCGTATTGGTTTTTTGGAATAATCGTGTTGAGGCCATCATTACCTCCACTGAGTTGTATCATCACAATACTTCGATCACGAATGATATCTTCAGGAACATTGTTTAAAAGTTGTGTTCTTGTAAATGCGCTAACGAGATGTCCGTTGAGCATAAATCCAGCAAGTGAACCGGTCGTTGATAGTTGAATAAACTTTCTTCTTTTCATTTTCCTGGATTTATGTTGTTTGGTATTCTTGTGACCACAATAATGCTTCAAGTAAAGAATTAAGAATTGTTTTGACGGTATTAACTTTATTCCCTCCTAAATATTCGCTCCAAAGTGTTTTCCAATAATAGTAAGCATCAGGACCTTCTTGTAATAAGCTACCACCATCAAACAGGAAAGTATCAATGAAATACTGTTTTCGTTCAGCACTAGCCGTTTCGGGGAAAATTATATCAGTGAGTTCCGTCAACATCAACTCCGGATCGCTGGGGTCTGAAACGGTGTTTTTAACAAATTCAATAACATCAAACTCAAAAATCCCTTTGTACAATACTTTGGAACAAATGTTATAGCGAGTGATTATTGTGGCTGCGTTGAACCAGTTGCGATCATAATTTGGCCCAGAGTAGTGCGCAGGAAAACCCGCAGGAGGCGTGGTTTCTGCGCCAAATGGAGGCTGAGCACTGAGTAGCAAAAAATTATTGATAACGTATAATTGATAAAACTTTTTGTAATGATTTTCTCCTTCCGTTATGGGGTCAGGCACAGGGAAATTTGTGATTGTCATAGAATGAAGAGCCAATTCAATTGGGGATTTGATTAATCCACCTATGATTTCATCTGTTGAGTTACTATCGTCAGCATCAAAAAAATGTTTGCTTTTTAATAGTTGTGTGATGACTGCTTCTAGATTATAACTTTCTCGAAATGTTGTTGCTAGTGGCACAATAATGTGATCTTCTATTTCGGTTGTAATTGTTCGTGATACAAAAAATCGATACAGCTTTCTACAAACGTATTTGGCGGTTTCTGGTTGTGCCAGAATAACATCTATGAGCCCTCTAAGCTCAATTTCCATTTGTTCCTCTTTTTCCGTACTTGTTCTTCCAGAAGTATTCCATTCTGGGATAGTATAGTTTCCAAAGTAGGAACTCAACTGCTTGGCTGTAAAATCGTGATCTTCAGGAACAGCATAACCTGTTGGTAAGTTTCCATTTTCTGTGCCGTTTGTTGGCATTCCATCACGATTGTTTTTTTCGAATCTCCATCCTGTCAAAATTCGCGCTAGTGCTGGAATATCAACTACCTCACTGTAGTTCAAGGAACCGCCCTCGTAAGCAACGTTACCATATTCATCTATATAAATTGGCTTACCAACTCCAATGGTGTACAACTCTAAAAGCTCACGTGCATAATTTTCGTTTGGATTTTGAACTGTATTTTCATCGTTGTTCAAAAAACCCAACATTCTGGGGTTTATTGAGACTTGAAAAACAAGCTCTTTCCAGTCTGAAAGACAAAAATGATCAAGGAGACTTAGATAGTCATAATAGTAGGAACTATCTCCGTTTTCTTGTGGCGCGGTCAAGTTCGTAAACAAAAAGTATGTCATTTTCGAACGCAAAGAGGTATCTCGTCTTGCTTCGTCCAACCACCAAGCTGTTAAAAAGTCGTTTTTTCGCTGATCTCCAGAGTCATTATCCTCATTTACATTACCGTAAATCGGATCATTATTGATCCACGGTGAAGGAGAAGTAAGGCCTCCATTTATATAATGTATCGGTTGCGACAAATGTTTTGCTGGAATGGCAAGCAACTCCGTTAATGCCTCATCAACTGTGTATGTTTCATACTGAGCAATACGGGCTTTATTGATGTTAAACGTTGCTCTACGCAACAAATGCTTTGCCAGTCGCTGACCTAACAGGCCTTCAAAAGGATCTAGTGATGCCATATTTTTTTATAAAAAATTAATCATTTTTAAAAAATCAAAATTAATAATTTCATCTTAAGTATAATAATTAATTAATTATAAATATTTAAAAACCCAATTTGCAAAATATCATTTCGTAAAAAAACAATAACTTTAAATTCATTTTTAACAATAAAATTATGACAACTCTCATTGAAAAGGTGTTTTCAGAAAAAGCAAAAAAAACTAGTGAGCGTGTCATCATCAACATCGCTATCATCAGCTTTATTGTTCATTTAGTTCTGATTTTTCTTAACAAAATTGAGGTTTTTGGAGATCAATATTTAGACGCAGGTTTTTTTTCGAGTCCTATCGCCGCCATTTATACACCGTTTTCATTTATTCTGTTGTACGAAGTATATCTACTCATCTATTATTTACCAAAATCAATGACAATCTACATCGGCAAACAGTACGAGATTATTATGCTTATAGTGATTCGAAGGCTCTATAAAGACCTGTCTCAACTTGAGTTGAGCAATAATTGGTTTAGTATTCAAGAAGACTTGCAATTTACCTATGATCTGGTGGGTACCATTCTGCTCTTTATTCTCATTCATCTGTTTTATAAAATGAATAGGCATCGTGTTCGAAAACTTTTAAAACTCAAAGAAACAAGACCCGAAATTATTCGTTTTATCAAAGCAAAAAAAATCATTGCACTTATCCTTGTCCCTGTTTTACTTATTATGGCAGTCTATTCGTTCGGAACTTGGGCTTATATAACCCTGATCAACCCAAATGATATTACTGATTTAGCAAACATCAACAACTTGTTTTTTGACGAGTTTTTTACCGTTCTGATTTTAGTTGATGTCCTCTTATTATTGTTTTCCTTTACCCACACAGATAAATTCAATAAAGTGATTCGGAATTCTGGGTTTGTGATTTCAACTGTTCTTGTCAAACTATCTTTTGGGACTGAAGGATTACTTAATTCTGTATTAATTATTACGGCTGTGGGCTTTGGGGTTCTTATCCTATGGATTCACATGATGTTTGAAAAAAATAAAATTCCAACCAATTACTAAAAAAAAGCCCACACCAGTGGAGTTTTGTATAAACTCGTAAATAAACAGGTTTGAGGCTACCAAATTGTTCAAGGATCCATTCGTGATGGCTTGCTTTTGCAATTTAAACTCACCTCTTTTAATAAAATTAGTGTTGAGTTTATCAAAAATAAAACCGGCGCAGGCAGTATATTTTTTATGTAAATGAACTTGTCTAACTTACATCATTTCTGATAATAGATTGTCAATAGTACGTAATTTTTTTTCTATTTCTTCAGAAGTCTCTGTAGTTTTTGATTCTTTTTGGCGCAACTGTAAGGCAAGCTGAAGTGCACACATTGCCAAAACATCTTGCTTGTCCTGTACAGCATAGTTTTGCTCATAATGCTTCATCATCTGCTCTATTTGTTTAGCGGAATTTCGCAAAAAAGCTTCTTGACCTTCAGTTACACTTAATGGGTAAACGCGGTCAGCTATGGTAATTTTTATTTTTTGCATCTTATTGAGATAATGATAAATATTCTAAACAAACGTCAATTTCGCCGATAAGCTTGTCGATCTGCGTTCTTGCTTTCGTGCCAGCTTGATGACCTTCCGTTATAGATCTTGCGGTTTGAGCCGCTTCAATTTTCATACGCAATTCCTTAATCAATAGGCCTTTCTGCTCTAAATCCTCTTGAGTTTTATGAAGATTTTCACGTAAAGAGTTATTGTCGTTTTTCAATGTTTCCATTTGCTTCATCACGACACTCAATCGCTGTGCAATAGAATCGACAAGTTTGCTCGTGTTTGACATAACAGTACATCTTACTACTCTCAAAGGTATGGGAATACAAAAAATTAGACAAGTGATAAAGTACTTTTACTTTAGTGATCAATGCCTTATTTTTACCACATGCGATATATGGCAACCCTAGCCCTTTTATGGACATCATCCTTGCTTTATGCACAGGAAAATCAACTAAAAAATTACGCCGCACCTCTTGACATTCCTATATTCCTGTCTGGAACATTTGGAGAGCTCCGGGGCTCAAACATTCATGCAGGGATTGACATCAAAACCCAAGGTAAAGAAGGGTTTCCAATCAGCGCAGTTTCCAATGGCTATGTGTCGCGTATTAAAATTTCAACGAACGGATACGGAAAAGCTATATATATCAGTCACTCTGATGGAAACACATCTGTCTATGCGCATCTGAGAAACTTTTCTGATCGGATTACTTCATTCGTCAGAGAAGAACAGTACAAGAAGGAATCTTTTGAAGTTGAAATGTTTTTTGAGCCCAACGAGCTACCCATCAATAAAAAAGAAATTATTGGATATTCAGGAAACACAGGTGGTTCTTTTGGTCCCCATTTGCATTTTGAAATTCGTGAAACCAACACGCAAAAACCCATCAACCCTTTGATCGAGCATTACGAAATTGATGATAATGTGAGACCCGTAATCCAAACATTGATTGCCTACCCTATTGGAAAAAATGCAGTCATTAACGCATCAAAACAAGAGATTCAAATTCCGTTTAAGAAAATTAACGACAGCATATATGCTGCTGATCGAGTTTTTGCTTTGGGAACGATTGGTTTTGGCATTGGAACGTATGATCGTCAAGACAAAGCCTATAACAAAAACGGCGTATATGAAATCAACGCAAAACTAAATGGCACTGTCATCAATCAATTACAATTTTCCAAAATAAGGTTTTCAGATTCTGAATATTTAAATGCTTTAATCGATTACCCACGTTACAGTCGCACAAGACAACGTATTCAAAAGTTATTTCGTTCACCTGGAAACGAACTCGATTTTTTCAATCACCTAAACGACGGAAATATAACTGTTGAAATTGGAAAAGACTATGCTTACCAAATCAAGGTTTCAGATGTAAAGAACAATTCTCGCTATTTGTTTGTGCCCATTAAAGGCCATGATCAAAAGGTTATGGTTCCTCCAAAAGGAGTCACAAACGGTAAAATCATTGCATCCAACAGAGACTATTTGTTTCTTTATGATGAAGCTGAGATATACATTCCTAAAAAAGGAGTCTTTGAGAGTAGCAGAATTGAACTTGGCTTAGTCAATAATGAACTTTTTTTGAAGGGCGATCACATCGCCATTCGGAAACCGTTTACCATTAAACTAAAAGCACCCGATTCCATAAACGGACATTTTTTGGGCGTAAAAACAAAAAATAAAATCAAGTTTATTAGTAATAAAATAGCTGGGGATTATTTTCAGGCCAAAATCAAAAGTACCGGAGTTTACACCATTGAACAAGACACCGTTGCGCCGACCATAAAAGCGCTACAAGTGTATAATAAACGTTGGTTGTCAAATTATAAGAGCTTACGTTTTACAATTGACGATAGACAGAGTGGTATAAAAAGTTATCGTGGCACCATTGACGGAAAATGGGCTTTATTTTCGTACGAACCCAAAAAAAAGGAATTGACTTTTAGCTTTGATAAATACTTTACTCTAAAAGGAACAAAACATAAACTTAAAATTGACGTTATAGACAATGTGGGAAACAAAGCGACCCATGAAATTGATTTTTTCAGAAAGTGAAATATTCTTTATTTATCTTATTGTTAGTGCTCTATACAGTGCAGATTTCAGGACAGCCAGCTGTTATTCGTGGGGTGATTACAAATGAAGAACAAATCCCAGTCGGTCAAGTCAATATTGTAACCGATAAACAAGGGACGACTTCCAATGAAAACGGGTTTTACAGTCTTCAAGTAAAGTCAAATGTCGAATTTTCCATAACATTTAGCCATATTGCCCATCAAACTTCAACTGTCAAACTTCGATTAAGCCCTGGAAAAGTCTATGAGTTCAATCCTGTGATGAATACTGTTGTTGACCAATTTGCTGAAGTTGTCGTTCAAGCAGATAGGCAGCGCACTGTGAGAGGAATGGTTACCTTGTCTCCGCAAACCATTCGGAAGATTTCAGGCGCCAATGCAGGTGTCGAAAATTTACTGATGAGTTTGCCAAGTGTCAACTCCAATAACGAACTGAGCACACAATACGCTGTTCGTGGCGGTAACTACGACGAAAACCTAGTCTATGTAAATGAGATCGAGGTTTATCGTCCACAACTCGTCCGGTCTGGGCAGCAAGAGGGACTTAGTTTTTTAAATTCAGATTTGATTCAGCAAGTCAAATTTTCTGCTGGAGGGTTTGAAGCAAAGTATGGTGATAAAATGTCATCGGTACTCGACATTACCTACAAAGGGATAGCGAACAACAAAACATTGCTGTCCGTAAGTCGTTTAGGGGGCAACGTTAGTTGGTCTAAACAAGCTGGAAAATGGAATTTCTTATCAGGGATTCGATACCGTGACAACGGCTTGCTTGTTGATCAAAAGGAGACCGAAACAAATTACAATCCAAGTTTTGCAGACATCCAATCGTTTGTAACCTATTCTCATTCCGATCAGCTGTTTTTCAATTTTCTCGGTGCTTATTCCAGCAATCAATACAATTATCAACCTATTAGCAGGCAAACAAATTTTGGGACAATCGATCAACCAAAATCATTGGTGGTTTATTATGAAGGAAATGAAAAAGACAATTACACTGCATTTACAACAGCCTTAAAAACCACTTGGATTCCAAATGAAAATAACAGCTTTCGCTTGATTGCATCTAGCTATCAAACCGTTGAAAAAGAGCATTTCGATATCCTTGCACAGTACCGTCTAGGAGAGCCGAGCACTTCTATTGGAGGTGATGATTTGGGCGAGGTCACTTTCACTGAAGGGGTTGGATCTCAGCTTACGCACGGACGCAACAATTATAACGCACAAATTATTGACGCCAAACTCAAAGGAAAACATGTCATAAAGAGCCACCAGATCGATTGGGGTATTGGTTACAAAAGAGAAAGGATTAACGATCGTCTTGTGGAATGGGAAGTCGTAGATTCAGCCGGTTTTTCGATTCGTCCTCCAAGCGGATCATTTACGAACAACCAGCCCTATACCTCTTTTACAGGCCCACTCATTCCTTTTGAATATGTTAGAGCGACCAACGAAACAACCATAAAAAGATTAACAAGCTATATACAGTGGAATAAAAAAGGCCTATGGGGCAACACCGTTTATTGGGTTTCTGCAGGTCTTCGAGCACAACAATGGCGTCTTGGTCAAAGTTCACCAAAACATGTGATTAGTCCACGTGCACAGCTGATTTTTCAACCAAAAAACAAAGATCATCTTCTTTATCGATTAGCTACTGGTGTTTATGCCCAACCACCTTTTTACCGTGAACTTCGGTCAAATGACGGCTCAATTGATCCAAAAGTAGATGCCCAACAAGCAATCCACTTTTCATTGGGAAATGAGTATCGTTTTTCCATGTGGGATAGACCTTTTCTTTTCCAGTCTGAGTTGTACTATAAACACCTAGACAAAATCAATGCCTACACTCTTGAAAATGTACGAATCCGATATGATGCAAATAACGACACCGAAGGCTATGTTTACGGCCTAGATTTACGCATGAACGGTGAATTTGTTCCAGGTACTGAATCATGGATTAGCTTGGGACTAATGTCGACACAGGAGAACAGAAACAACAGAGGATATATACCTCGACCCACAGATCAGCGGTTTAAATTTTCGATGCTTTTTCAAGACTACGTTCCCTCAATGCCTTTTTTAAAAATGAACCTGAATTTGGTTTACAATTCAGGACTGCCAGGTGGCGCGCCAAACTATGCAGACCCCTACAATTACAGTGGACGACTACGCGATTACAATCGAGTTGATGTCGGTTTCTTTTACGTGGTAAACAGCGAGAAAAAAAAGAGAATTCCTATCTTTGAAAACTTATCCATTGGTTTTGAAATTTTTAATCTTTTTGATGTTCAAAATGCAATTACAATGACTTGGGTAAGAGATGTCTCGAGCAAGTCACAATTTGGAATTCCAAACTACATGACACCTCGTGTTTTCAATCTAAAAATAAGTGCTGATTTTTAAGAGTTCGCATACTCTTTTAGAGTCTTTACCAAAAAATCAACTTCCGAAATAGTATTGAATTTGGAAAAGGAAATCCGAATTGAAGGGCTTTTCAATTGCTCCTCCGTCAAAACGTGACTCAAAACATGAGACCCCATTTCACTGCCTGCCTGACAGGCACTACCTTTGGAACAAGATATCCCCTTTAAATCCAGTGTAAAACCTAAAAGGCTTGCTTTCTTAGCATCCATTGGCAACCTCACATTGATGATTGTGTAAGTACTGTTAGTAGGGTCATCACAGCACCCATTAAATGATGCTTTGGGGAATTCATTTTTGAGCTGCTGAAGACAATACGTTTTTAGATTTTCAATATATGCCCTATCATTGTCCAAATTTGCATAGGCGTGCGTGAATGCCTCTTCCATGCCAACGATGTTATGGACGCTTTCAGTACCGGCACGCAACCCTCGCTCTTGACTTCCTCCAAACAGTAAGCTTTGAAGACCGGTCTTTTTACGAACAAACACAAAACCAATTCCTTTTGGACCATGAAACTTATGGGCTGCCGCAACCAAAAAATCAACGGGAACTTCCTGAACATCTACACGAAAGTGTCCGATTGATTGCACCGTATCTGAATGAAATAACGCTTTGTAAGAAGAACACAGCTCTGCTATTTTTTTTAAATCACAAATAGTCCCTAATTCATTATTGACATGCATCAAACTGACAAGTTTTTTTGAATTGTCGTTTTGAAGCAGCCTCTCCAAATCTGCAAGGTCTGGAAAACCAGATGGAGAAACTTTAACATATTCAACCTTCACGCCATCCGTTTGCTCTAAACTTTGGATTGCATGAACAACTGCATGATGTTCAATATGAGATGTGATCATCGTTCGTACACCTAATCCTCTAACAGCTCCTTGAAGAATCATATTATCTCCTTCTGTTCCACCTGAGGTGAAAATAATTTCAGCAGGAGATGCACCTAGTTCTTTGGCAATTCCTTTTCTGGCAGCTTCAATTAAACTTTTCGCAGATCGACCTTGGCTGTGGATTGATGACGGATTTCCATAAACAGTGGACAATGTGGCTTGCATGCGCTGGACAACCTCAGGAAGGACAGGGGTTGTTGCAGCATTATCTAAATAAATGGAGTCCATGATCTATTTATGGATTGTATCGAACTCACGAAGGGTGTCAATAATCATGTCGATACAGGATTGAAGTTGATCTTCATTGATCAACAGAGGAGGTGCAAACCTAATAATATTGCCGTGTGTGGGCTTGGCGAGCAAGCCTTTCTCCTTTAATCCAACACAAATATCCCAGGCTAGAGATCCTTCTGAGCTGTCATTTATAAGTATTGCGTTTAACAATCCACGTCCACGAACGTCCACTAACACATTACTCTCAGACTTAAAAGCATTTAATTGAGCACGAAAGATCTTTCCAAGTCGTCGTGCATTTTGAGTGAGTTTTTCATCTTGAATAACAGAAAGAGAAGCCATTCCAACGGCGCTTGCTACTGGGTTTCCTCCAAAAGTACTTCCGTGTTCGCCCGGTTGAAAAACCTCCATAATTTGTTTATTGGCGAGAACCGCAGAAACAGGGTATACGCCTCCTCCTAAGGCTTTTCCTAAAATCAGAACATCTGGTCTAGCATAGGTTTCAGGTTGTTGCTCACATGAAGATTCACATGAACAATTCCCACATACGGCTAGCAAAGACCCCGTACGTCCAATGCCAGTTTGAATTTCGTCTGCCATAAACAACACATTGTTTTTATTGCACAACTCCTGGACTGCTCGCATATAACCATCATCTGGCGTGTTTACACCTGCCTCACCTTGAATGGGTTCAACTAAAAATCCAACGATATTAGGTCGTTCAAGCAGCACTTTCTCAAGTGCTTTTGGATCATTGTAAGGAATCCTTAAGAATCCTGGCGTAAAGGGTCCAAAGTCATTTTGCGCAACTGTATCACTAGAAAAAGAAACGATTGTTGTTGTTCTTCCATGAAAGTTGTTTTCACAAACAACAATTTCAGCTTGATTCTCAGAAACACCCTTTTTTTGATAGCCCCATTTTCGAGCGAGTTTAATCGCTGTTTCCACTGCCTCTGCCCCTGTGTTCATCGGCAACATCATGTCAAAACCAAATTGCACTGTAGCCATCTTTGCAAACTGACTAAACTTGTCATTATAAAAAGCGCGCGATGTCAAGGCAAGTTGTTGGGCCTGATCGGTAAGGGCATTAATGATTTTTGGATTCGAATGTCCTTGGTTAACGGCAGAGTATGCAGAAAGGAAATCAACATATTTTTTTCCTTCAACATCCCATACATAAATTCCTTCACCACGATTCAACACAACTGGCAAGGGGTGGTAGTTGTGAGCACCATAACGATGTTCGTCATTGATATAATTTTCAGTATGTGTAAGTGTCTTAAGATTCATAACGTAAGGTTTAAACTATGGTACGTAAAACTGTTGCAATATAAGAAGCTTAAATTGACAATCCGAATAAACCTTCAATCTCATTAAGTAAGGTTTTATATCTCGCTCTTGGCACTGGCAATTTAAAGCCATTAGACATGACACATACATAATTTACACCACGTTCAATCTTTGAGATTTCATGTAAATTGACAATGTATGATCTATTCAGACGAAAAAATATTGTGGAATCTAAAATACTTTCCATTTTATTGAGCATCATCGAACAATGCTTAACTGACTCATCTCGCATAACAAGAGCAGATTTTTTTCCGTCTACTGTTGACGATTCAATAAATATAATCTCTTTAGCAGGCACCAGCTCAATCATTTTTTTGTTTTTAATAACGACTGGTCTATTGATTCTCAATGGGGTATTCGAAAACTTTGAAACTGAATTGGCATCAAAAAGAAACTTTTCTTTTTTCTGAATACGCTCATTAATTTTTTCAAGAGTTTGTTTTAAATCTTGAATTTCAATTGGCTTTAACATGTAATCAACAACCTCGTATTGAATCGCTTTCATCGCAAACTCATCATGAGCAGTACAAATAACGATATGCATGTCAGAGTAATCGATGTTGTCCAACAGATCGAACCCGGTTCCGTTGTCTAAAATCAAATCAAGGAAAAGAATGTCAATCTGTTGATCATTGCCGTCATCATTAAAAAAGGCTTCTGCTTTATGACGCTCTGAAAACTGATCAACAATAGAAAGGTTTGGGCAATATTTATTGATATAATATGAAAGTAACTCTAAGTTGCGAGGTTCATCGTCAATTAGAACGCATTTAATAATATTCATGTTCAATTTGAAAATTAAACAAAATTAATATTTTTCGTTAAATTATTAAATTAAATTATAAATGACATACAACATCTTGTCATTTTTTCTTTCTTCGCAAGACAAATGGAAACAATTAAAAGTGTTCAAAACAGTTCAATAAAACTCGTTAGTGGGCTTACGCAAAAATCTTCTTTACGGAAGAAGAGTAATGTTTTTGTCATTGAAGGTAAACGAGAGCTGGAGTTGGCCATAAAAGCAGGATATAAAATTGATAAAATATTTTGTTGTCCTGCACTTTTCAAGTCTTCTCATTACAAAAACTGGTTCGACCATCATCTTCACACATTTGAGATTGTTGAGGTGAGCGATAATGTTTACGAAAAAATAAGTTATCGAAAAAACACGGAGGGTGTAATTGCCTTAGTGAGAAAAAGGTCGTTTGAGCTAGAGGAATTAACACTTAAAAGAGCCAATCCACTCGTTCTTGTTGCTGAAAACATTGAAAAGCCCGGAAATATCGGAGCTATGCTTCGCACTGCAGATGCAGCAAACATCGATTGCTTATTGATCGCCGAGCCAAAAACAGACATATTTAATCCCAATATTATACGTTCGAGTGTGGGCGGTTTTTTCTCAGTTCCTATTGGAGTTGGGTCAAACGAAGAAGTTCTGGCTTTTCTAATGAAAAACCAAATCACTACATATGCTGCAAGCCTAGATGGAAGCTCACCCTATGAGAAAATCGACTATACAACTCCGTCAGCATTGATTGTCGGAACAGAGTCAACAGGGTTGAGTGATTTTTGGATTCGTGAAGCACAATCGAAAGTCAAAATCCCTATGCTAGGGAAAGTCGATTCGATGAATGTCTCTGTTGCTTCAGCTATTTTACTCTTCGAAGCATTGCGTCAACGTAATTTTTACAGATAAGTAAAAGGAATTTGTTACTTTTATCTAATGGTAACAGCTACTGAAACTCTATCAGAAAATGCGCAGAT
>JABHGH010000012.1 GCA_018672145.1 Flavobacteriaceae bacterium | reverse complement strand
GTGCCTGTGGGCAACCTGAAGTGCCAATTAAGACACCTGAAAACATTGACTATTCATTATCGCTGGTTGTTCCTGATCTTGATGTTCCGTGGGGAATGGCTTTTCTCCCTGACCAAAGCATTCTTATTACAGAAAAAGACGGACAGATTATCCATTACAAGGATGGTATAAAAACATCTATTCAAAACGTTCCTCCCCCCTACATACGTGGTCAAGGTGGGTTGCTAGGAATTGCTTTACACCCAAACTATAGCGAAAACAACATCATCTATTTTACACAGTCAACTTCGGAAGGCTCTGAAAAACTGGGGGGAAATACTGCGTTATATCGTGCTGTTTTAAACAATAATAAACTTGATGATGTCATGCTTTTGTACAAAGCAGAACCAAACACAAAACGTGGTGTTCACTTTGGGTCTCGTATTGTTTTTGACAATGAAGGGTTTTTATATTTCACTGTTGGTGACCGTGGTAATCGTGATCTCAACCCACAAGACATTACAAGAGATGGTGGGAAAGTGTATCGTTTAACATCAAACGGTCAAATTCCTAGTGATAATCCTTTTGTCAATGTTACAAATGCCAAAACAGCCATATACTCATATGGTCACCGAAATCCACAGGGAATGACCGTGCACCCTGTTACAGGCGAGATATGGACACATGAGCATGGACCAAAAGGTGGTGATGAAATAAACATTCTTCAAGCTGGAAAAAATTATGGCTGGCCAAGTATCACGTATGGCAAAAACTACACAGGGACAACCATCACAAAAGACAAAGCCCTTCCTGGCATGGAACAACCGCTACACTATTGGGTACCATCAATCGCACCCTCTGGAATGGCTTTTGTGCACAATTCCAAATATCCGAACTGGGATGGAAGTTTAGTCGTTGGCGCACTCAAATTTAATTACCTCGAACGACTTGTGATTAGTGACGGAAAAGTGGCTTATCGTGAAAAAATTGCCGTTGATATTGGACGTGTTAGAGATGTAGTTCTAGGCCCCGACGGATTGTTGTATATCGCAGTTGAGAATAAAGGGATATATAAAATCTTGCCAAAAACATGAAGTTGATCACTGCTTTTCTTATTCTTTTTTCCAACTTATCGTTGGCACAAATCACGACCCAAGAGACCTATCGTAGAGGTCAAATGATTTACAATGAATTTTGTGTGCGTTGTCATCGTCCAGATGGTGGTGGCATTAAGGGAATATTCCCGCCACTGGCAAAAGCAGATTATTTAAAAAATATAAAAGAAACTATCCGTAGTATTGCGTTTGGATTAAAAGGGCCTATTGTTGTCAATGGAGTTAACTATGACAATTCAATGGCTCCCATGGGATTGGATGACCAAGAGGTTGCAGATGTCACCAATTACATTCTAAACAGTTGGGGCAATCAACATGACGAAGAGATTACGATAAAGGATGTACAAATGTTAAATAGTGATAAACCATGATAATAATTGGTGTATGTGGAGGCTCTGGATCGGGAAAAACGACTTTGGTTCATGCTGCAAAAGAACATTTATCAAGTGATAAAGTCTCTGTCATCTCTCAAGATTCATTTTACAAACAGCATGACTCATTAACATTTGAAGAACGATGTAAGCTAAATTTCGATCATCCTGACGCAATTGATTACGAACTGTTTACACTTCAACTAAGCAAATTGTTGAAAAGCCAACCCATTCATACACCCGTGTATTCGTTTAGTGAACACTTACGAACAGACCAAGTCAATGTTGTCATGCCAAAACCAATAGTATTTGTTGAGGGAATTTTGATTTTTGCTCATAAAGGGTTGAGAAACTTGTTTTCACAAGCTATTTTTATAGATGCAAAACAAGATACTAGGCTTAGAAGACGGATTGAAAGAGACACAAGAACAAGAGGCCGAACGGAAGACGAAGTAAAGAGCCGCTTTGCTGAGACAATTATTCCGATGCATAATCAACATATAGAACCATATAAACAAACGGCAGATCATATTTTTGATAATGATCCAGATGATCTTTCAAGATTGTCATCTTTTTGTAATTTGTTAGACAAAGTTGTCAAGTGATTCCAGAAAACATCAAACAGAACAAATGGTTTAAAATCAGCACGAATATCTATGTGTTGGTCAGTCTATTCTTTATTTTTTGGATGCTGTTTTTCGATACCAATTCACTTCGTATCTTTTGGAGTTTAAACAAAAAAATAGATGATTTGGAAGGACAGAAAAAAGAACTTTTACGTCAAATTAACGACGACAAATTGTTTATTCAGAAACTATCAGACTCCTTAGAACTTGAAAAATTTGGAAGAGAAAATTACTTTCTAAAAAAGGAAGATGAAGACATCTTTATTATCGAATTTAGCGACAGTCTTAAAACTTCATCGTAATTAATATTGTACATTTAAAGCATGACACATACGGATAAAATGTTGAGAGACGGTAGTCTCGAAGGTAAAGTAATTGTAGTAACAGGAGGCGGTAGCGGTCTTGGCAAATCCATGACTTCATATTTTTTAGAACTTGGCGCCAAAGTCGCTATAACTTCTAGAAATTTAGAAAAGCTTGAAGCAACAGCAAAAGAATTGAGCGAATCCACTGGAGGAGATTGTTTTGCTGTTTCTTGTGACGTTCGCATTTATGAACAGGTGGAAGAAATGCACAAAAAAGTCACTGATCACTTTGGATCAATAGATATTCTTCTAAACAATGCAGCTGGAAATTTCATATCCCCTACTGAAAATCTATCGAGCAATGCTTTCGACACTATTGTTGACATCGTCTTAAAAGGAACAAAAAACTGCACAATGGTTTTTGGTAAAGATTGGATAAAAAGAAAAAAGAAAAATGTCAATGTGTTAAACATTGTGACGACCTATGCATTTACAGGTTCTGGCTATGTGGTTCCTTCAGCAACAGCCAAAGCAGGCGTGTTGGCTATGACTCGTTCATTAGCTGTTGAATGGTCAAAATATGGAATGCGCTTTAATGCTATCGCACCTGGTCCTTTTCCTACAAAGGGAGCTTGGGAGCGTTTACTTCCTGGTCCACTTGTGAAAAAGTTTGATCCAGCCAAAAAAGTGCCTCTTGGTCGTGTAGGTCATCATCAGGAATTGGCCAATCTATCTGCATATGTTGTCTCTGATTTTGGTGCCTATCTCAATGGAGAAGTTATAGTCCTTGACGGAGGTGAATGGCTAAAAGGAGCAGGACAGTTTAATATGCTCGATAAAATCCCTAAAGCACTCTGGATGTTATTGAAAAAAACGATGTTGAAAAAAAAGTAAATATTTTTAAATTCGCAGACTCCATTTCACCCTGTTAATTGTACATTTATACTTTACTTTAATATCGCCTCATGGGAAAAATTATAGCTGTAGCAAATCAAAAAGGTGGTGTTGGAAAAACCACAACTTCAGTTAATCTCGCTGCTTGCTTAGGAATACTTGAAAAATCAGTTCTTTTAATAGATGCTGATCCACAAGCCAATGCAACTTCTGCATTTGGATTAGAATTTGAAAATCACAACAAAGGAACCTATCAACTTCTTGAACACTCTGCGAAGCTAGAAGATGTAGCCATACAAACATCAACTACAAATGTGATGGTCGTTCCTTCTCACATTGATCTAGTTGCTATTGAGATTGAACTGGTAGATAAGCCAAGTAGAGAGTATATGTTGCGTCAGGCTCTCGAGGGAATCAAAGATCAGTATGACTTTATCATCATTGACTGTGCACCTTCTTTAGGGTTGCTGACACTCAATGCCCTGACAGCTGCTGATTCTGTACTTATCCCAATTCAATGTGAGTACTTTGCTCTTGAGGGGTTGGGAAAGCTTCTAAACACCATAAAAAGTGTTCAACGCATCCATAATAAAGATTTAGATATTGAAGGAATGCTACTCACAATGTACGACTCTCGTTTACGCTTATCGAATCAGGTTGTTGACGAAGTCAAAAAACATTTCCACGAAATGGTTTTCAAAACCATCATACAACGAAACGTAAAGATTGGTGAAGCACCGAGTTTTGGCGAAAGCATCATCGATTATGACAGCACAAGCAAGGGTGCTGAAAATTACTTAAATTTAGCCCACGAGGTGATTTCAAAAAATAGTTAAGAAATGGCAAAAGCAAACAAACGACAAGCACTTGGCAGAGGTTTATCAGCCTTACTTGATGATTCTATCAATGTAAATGAATCATCGAATGCTGTTGTTGGAAGTGTCGTTGAGCTTTCAATTGACCAAATTGAAATCAATCCTTTTCAACCAAGAACAAACTTCAACCAAGAAGCCATTGAAGATTTGGCGACATCAATAAAAACGCTTGGTGTTATCCAACCGATTACCGTTCGCAAAATCGATGATAAATCATTCCAGTTGGTTTCTGGGGAGCGCCGTTTGCGTGCTGCTCAAAGCGTAGGACTCACCACCATTCCTTCTTTTGTTCGTATTGCTGACGATCAAGAATCATTAGAAATGGCACTTGTAGAAAACATCCAACGAGAAGACTTAGACCCCATTGAAATTGCGCTTTCCTATCAACGTCTCATAGACGAAATTGGGTTGACTCAAGAACAAATGAGTGATCGTGTTGGAAAAAAACGTTCAACCATAACCAACTATCTACGATTACTGCGCTTAGACCCAATTATTCAAACGGGAATGCGTGATGGATTCATTTCTATGGGTCATGGTCGCGCTCTGGTTACTATTGAAAGTCGTGCTGATCAATTAGCCGTTTACGAAAAAATCTTAGCTAAGGGATTGTCTGTTCGTGCAACAGAACAACTGACCAAAGAAAACAAACCAACAACACCGAAAAGAACCCCACCGGCAAATCCATACACCGAAAGTAAACTCAATATTTACAAAAAAATATTTGGTGATAAAGTAACAATTCAAGTAAACAGCAAAGGTGGTGGTCAGATCGTTGTGCCTTTTTCTTCTGAAAAAGAATTTCAAAAAATCACGAAAAGCCTGCAAAGTGAAGATTAACCTTGTGCTGCTAGCACTGTTGTGTTCTTTACTTGCTGAGAGTCAGCAGCAAAGTAACATCACTCCCAATTCGTTTGAGATCAACCCGTTACGTCCTAAAAAAGCTACTTTTTATTCGACTGTATTCCCAGGTTTAGGTCAAATTTATAACAAACGTTATTGGAAGTTACCTATTATTTACGGAGGGATAGGCGCATCAATTTATTACTACGACATTAACAACAAAAACTTTAAACGTTATAGAAATGCGTATAAAAGAAGAATTGCTGGTTATGATGATGATGAGTTTCAAGGCATCATTTCTGCTGATGATCGTCTCATTGATGGAATGAATTTTTACCGAAATTATAGAGACCGCTCCATGCTTTTTATTGTAGGGACATATTTGCTTAACATCCTTGACGCAAACATCGATGCGCATTTAAAACAATATAACTTAAATGAAAATCTGACGCTTCGCCCCTATTTTGAAAGCAAACAAATTATTGCAAACCATAATGTTGGGGTTTTGCTAACTATCAATTTTTAAATTTGTAAAATGGAAATCGCACTATTAGGATTTGGACGTATGGGAAAAGCAATTGAAAAAATTGCCATCGAACGTGGTCATACCATCGTTGCTAAAATTGATAAGGACAACCAGAACGAGTTATTTGATGCCGATGTAGCCATCAATTTTAGCGTGCCAGACGCTGCCTTCACCAACATTTCAAAAGCATTTGATAAGCAAATCCCTGTCGTGTGTGGCACAACAGGTTGGCTAGATCGCCTTGCTGAGATTGAAACACTATGCAAAGAAAAAGATAGCGGCTTTCTGTATGCCTCCAACTTTAGTTTGGGCGTGAATTTGTTTTTTGATCTTAACAAAAAACTAGCACAATTAATGAAACAGCATGATTCTTACGATGTTGAGATTGAAGAAATTCATCACACCCAAAAAGTGGACAAACCAAGCGGAACAGCAATTACCTTAGCTGAAGGAGTTTATGATGAAGAATCAAAGAAAAGCTGGCATTTGGCTGAGCAAGGTGGAGAGGGCATTCCCATTTTATCTCTTCGACAAGACGATGTTCCTGGAACACATACCGTTCAGTACACATCAGCTATTGACGATATATCAATTACACACACCGCCCATAACCGAACAGGGTTTGCCTTTGGCGCCGTGCTTGCTGCAGAATGGATACACAACAAAAAGGGTATCTTTAGCATGCAAGATGTATTAGGATTATAAACTATGAAAACCTTCCCCTCTAAACTCATAAAAACTATTATACAATGACAATTTCGCAGTGGCTCCTTTTTATCGCAATTGTTCAGCTAATTCATTTCTTTGGTACGTGGAAACTCTACCAAAAAGCTGGTTTTAAATCTTGGCAAGCTGCTATCCCAGTGTATAATGCCATTGTCTTGATGCAAATTATCAATCGACCGAAGTGGTGGGTGGTCATGCTATTTATACCCATCATTAACCTTATTATTTTCCCTGTTGTATGGGTAGAAATCGCACGATCATTTGGCAAAAATAGCACAACTGACACCCTACTAACATTGCTGAGCTTTGGGCTGTATATCTATGTCATAAACTACAGAGATCAATCAGATTATATCGAAAACAGAAGCTTGCAGCCAAGAACTGCTTTTGGAGAATGGTTTAGCTCTATCCTTTTTGCTGTTGTGATCGCAACTTTAGTCCACACCTATTTTATTCAACCATATATTATACCAACTGGATCTTTAGAAAAAACCCTTCTAACTGGCGATTTTTTATTTGTTAGTAAGTATCACTACGGCGCTCGAGTACCGCAAACTGCGGTTTCATTCCCGATGGTACACGACACCATTCCAGTTGCAAAAATAAGGTCATACCTCAAAAATCCGGAAATTCCCTACATGCGCCTCCCTAGATTGCAAAAAATAAAACGGAACGAAATTGTTGTTTTTAGTTGGCCCGCAGATACCGTTAGGCAATTTTTCAAGAAAGAAGCTAGAGTTGATAAGCCTATTGACAAAAAATCAAACTATGTCAAACGTTGCGTTGCAATACCAGGAGACACTCTAGAAATTATCGATGGCATCATTCACATCAATGGAGAACAAACTGTATTGCCAGACCGTGCAAAACCCCTCTACGGATATACCGCTTATAGTAAAACAGGGATTTCAGCAAGGGAACTTATCAAACAAGGGATAAAAGATTTAAACCGTAGATTTCGTATCGAAAATGATATTACTCAACAACAGCTAAACGCTTTGTTTGCTAACAATATCAATGTCATTCGACAAGGGGATATGCTTATTGCCATTACTGGTTCTAGAGGAATCCCAAGAAGTCTTATTCGCAAAGAAAGGTTGCGTGTAACCGAGTTACGCGAAACAAAAAAGACAGTTTTCCTTACGATTGATGAAGCTAACTCACTTACAAATAATATTTCATTGGATAGTTTAGTGCGAAACATCAACCAAACAAAAACGAATAACACAAACTTTTTTCCAAACGATATACGCTACAATTGGAATGAAGACAACTTTGGCCCTATCGTAATGCCAAAGCAAGGAATAACCGTGGTGATAACAAGGGAGAACATTGCTTTGTACAAGAAGTTGATTAGAGATTACGAAAACAAATCACTGGAAGAAATAAACGGGACATACTATATCGATGGAAAAGCAACAGATACCTATACTTTTGAAAAAGATTACTTCTGGATGATGGGTGACAACAGACATCGTTCAGAGGACAGCAGATTTTGGGGATTCGTTCCCGACAATCATATCGTAGGAAAACCAATATTTATTTGGATGAGTATTGATGGCATCAACGATGGGATTTCCAATTGGAAGGTTCGATGGGATCGTGTTTTTACAACCACAAATGGAGATGGAGAACCTGTCTCCTATCGTTGGCATTTTTTAGCTGGATTGATAGTTTATCAATTGGTCGTCAGAATTCGAAAGCGACGTAAAAAATAATGACGCCTACCCTACTTTCTGTAGCGTATGCGGCGCCTGTTTCACATTGGATTCCTCTTTGTAAAGAAGAATCAGTCATTTGGGAAGTCGAAGACTTTTACCAAAAGCAAACATACAGAAACCGACTTTTTATTCATGGAGCCAATGGAAAACTTATGCTGAGTATTCCGATTGTTCATCTCGGTCACCAAGGGCATCAGAAATACAATCATGTTCAAATTGCAAATGAATTTCCTTGGCAAAGAAATCATTGGAAATCAATACAAGCCGCTTATCAGTCCTCCCCATTCTTCGAATACTACGAAGATGAATTTGCTCCACTCTACAATAAAAAATACTCGAGTTTAATGAGCTTTAATATGGAGATGATACATACCATTTGTTTGGTCTTAGAACTGGAAACTCCTAAAGAAACAACAAAGAGTTACACGACAGATTCAAGTGATAATGATATGCGCTACTTGATCAATGCAAAAGCACTACCCCCAAAAGAGGTGCCAAAATATACACAGGTTTTTAGTGATAAAAATGGATTTATTCCCAACCTAAGTATTTTAGATGTGCTTTTTAATCTCGGACCCGAGACCGTTTCAATTCTACGCTCGCTCTAATTTTTATAACTTTACTAAAAAATAGTCCCCATGTTTAAACCAAAAGTTATTGGAATAGGTGGAATTTTCTTTAAAGCCAAAAAACCATCCTCCCTAAAAAAATGGTACAAAGATCATCTTAGTTTTAATCTCAATCCGTACGGCTCTTCCTTTGAGTTTTGAAATGCAAATGACCCAAATAAAGTTCAATATTTCCTATGGTCAATCTTTAAGAACAATACGGATTATTTTTCTCCCTCTAAAAAAGACTTTATGATTAATTATCGGGTTGAAGATATTGAAAAAACAGTGATGTATTTACAAATTATCGGAACCAAAATTGTTGATGAAGTCACAACGTACCCTAATGGAAAGTTTGTACATATACCTGATCATGAGGGGAATGCTATTGAGCTTTGGGAGGCTAATGATGACTTTTTTAGCGATTTGATCGGGCCAACAAACAAATAAAAAAAAGCAGGCCGTAAGCCGGATTCTGTCGTGCCTTATCATTGATCTCGACCCAACATTACTGTGGGGTTCTAGCCGCCTACCCACCAGCTCAAGAGCGCTTCTTTCAGACGCTGGTTTACTTGGCGTTTCACCGTATAGAGTTTACCTGGTTTCACTACAGCCGAACTGTACATTCTTTCTGTTGCACTGGTCCTATCCGCCTAAACGGACGACGGGCGTTACCCGCTATACTGCGCTATGGTGTCCGGACTTTCCTCTACTTTTTACAAAGTAGCGATAAGGTGGCCTGCGGTACAAAAGTACAAGTTTTACCGTTGATAAACACATCGACTTTAAAAGGAATTATCCGCTTGTAATTAATATATTTGTCTTTGTGGAACCATTTGTTGTATCAGCACTTAAATATCGACCACAACGATTCGATGACGTCGTTGGACAACAGTCTATTACACAAACTTTAGAGAACGCGATTGCTAAAGATCACCTCGCACAAGCATTATTGTTTTGTGGACCTCGAGGCGTTGGTAAGACTACTTGTGCACGTATTCTCGCAAAAAAAATTAATGACAGTGATGAATCTCCTTCATCTGATAACGATTTTGCGTTCAATATTTTTGAACTGGACGCCGCTTCTAACAACTCTGTCGAAGACATCCGAAACCTCATTGATCAAGTTCGTATTCCCCCTCAAGTTGGAAAGTACAAAGTCTATATCATTGATGAAGTCCATATGCTTTCCCAAGCTGCATTTAATGCCTTCTTGAAAACATTGGAAGAACCACCTGCCCATGCCATTTTTATATTGGCAACAACAGAAAAGCATAAAATCATTCCGACAATTTTATCACGTTGTCAAATTTTTGATTTTAAGCGCATCGGAGTTACGGATGCCAAAAACTATTTGCAAAAAATTGCTGATAATCAAGGGATAAATGCTGAAGAAGAAGCACTGCAACTCATTGCCCAAAAAGCCGATGGCGCAATGCGAGATGCACTTTCTATCTTTGATCGAGTAGTAAGCTTTTCAAATCAAAATATTACGGCAGAGAGCGTGTCAATTAACTTAAGTATTCTCGATTTTGACACCTACTTGGGGGTCACCAAACAACTCATTGATGGTGACATTCGTGCAGCGATTTTAAGTTTTGATCAGGTTCTCACCAAAGGATTTGACGGCCACCAGTTTATTGTTGGGCTTGCAAGTCATTTTCGTGACCTTTGGATGTGCAAAAATGAACAAACACTCAAACTCCTTGAGGTTGGAGAGTCGACACAGAAAAAGTATGCCGTTCAAGCTAAAGAGGTAGCTATCCCCATGCTAGAAAAAGCCATTGCAATCACCAACCAATGTGATTTACAATACAAAACCGCAAAGAATCAACGCCTACACGTTGAGCTTTGTTTAATGCAAATTGCTTCCTTAGATCCTGAAAAAAAAAAGGATAATCCCTACATAAAGCCACCCGAAAGTGTAGCTGCACCTACAACAAGCACCCCTAAAACAACTGCACAAACTCATGATTCTCAAACAGAAAATCCTGTGGCAGAAACAACGCATGTCGTAAAGGATCCACCTCAAAAAGACTACAAGCAGCCCGAAACTGAAACAAAATCTGTTGTTGAAGAACCCTCACCTACCCCAAAAGCTGAACAACCGGAGTCTTTAAAGGTAGAAGAAAAAAAGAATGCTGTTGATCTAAATATCAAAGCAGAAGGTGTTTCTGGCTTGTCTTTGTCGAGCATCTCCTTTCAAAAAAAACACAAAGCAAAAAATAGCTCTGACGAACCAACCGCAAACCGTAACTCGTCTGTTAGCCAAGATGAACTCGAAAAAGCATGGACGCTATTTGTCGAAAAAATGGAAGCAAGAGGAGAATATAACCTTGCTGCTCTATTAAATCTTGATACACCAAGGCTGAAAAGTAAAACAGAAATTCATCTCACATTCCCCAACAAAACCAACAAACTAGAACTCGAAAGCTCAAAGACTAAAGTTCTTACCTTTTTGTTTGATAAATTGGAAAACGATTTCCTGACTTTTAATATTATTGTTGATACGGAAGAAGAACAAAAATATGTTTATACGCCCAAAGATAAATACGAAGAATTGGTGAAAGCCAACCCGCTAGTAGATGCTATGCGTAAAGATTTTGATTTAGACCTATAATGATGCTTGGATTACAGCTGCCTACAGACCCTAGATGGGTGAATATTGTTGAAAAAAATATCGAAGAAATTTTGATTGATCACGCCTATTGTGAACAAAAAGCAGCGAGTACAGCCATTTCCTTTATCATTGGTTTTCCTGAAAAAACCGAACTGGTACAGGCCATGATTGATTTGGTTACTGAGGAAATGACTCATTTTAAAATGGTGCATGATATTATCATAGAACGTGGGTTTTCTCTGGGTCGAGAGCGCAAAGATGAATACGTCAATCAACTGATGCAGTTTTTCCCCAAAGGCGGTAGCCGAGAAGTTCATTTGGTGCATAAGTTGTTGTATGCCGCTTTGATTGAAGCACGGAGCTGTGAGCG
>JABHGH010000013.1 GCA_018672145.1 Flavobacteriaceae bacterium | reverse complement strand
TTAATCGTTTCGCTAACACGAACTTTGTGAACGGGCACATCATCGCCCCTTCGATTTGGCATTGTGACTTTGGAGTGAATAACTCCTTTTTCATCCTGATAAGTGAGTGCTTCTTTTGGGATCACAATAAGGCTATATGCCGAAGACAAACGTCTTATAACCCTGCTTCGGTGGGGTTTTTTTATTTAAGTAGTAAATAACTTCTTCATACTATCTTTATTATAAAATAGTCGGCGCTTACATTACGTTAACGCCGACTATTATGAAGTGAAACTCGAAAGTTTCTTTGGCATTAAAAACCAAATTGAATTTAGGGCAAAAAAGAAATACAGAATTCAAAAAACTTAAGACTTAACGTCAACACTAAAAAACTAAAAATGAAAAAAATGAACTTCTGTATCATGCTTTGCATTACCAAATATGATACATGTCATTAAATAAATTGTTGACGATGTGTCAATCAACAAGTAAAAGAAGAAATAAGGTCGATAATGTTCACTGTATAAGAGAAAATAAAAAAAATTATCGTGTAGGAATTTACTTATTTTAACGTAGTCCTTTACGTTAAAAGTAATCAAATCTGTTATCTACAACATCATATTGATCACGAATGACCTCGTCGATCAAAAGGCGTAAATTTGATAATGTTACTTGCGATAAGTTACTCGTGTAGCCATCGTATGATAGCAATGGTGTTGCCTCTTCAATAAAATCTACTTCAAGTGCAAAAACACCTTGCTTTCCTTCAATAATGGTAGAAACGGAATTCATTGGCAGTGAAAAACCAACGCCTACTACATATGGCTCACTCCCTGCACCTGCAATTGACCCTGCGGAAACAGTTAATGCCGAAGAAGTATTGATGACTTGATCGTAGTCTTCAGCTAGCGTAGATAAAGACTGGTCTACTGAATATTTTGAGTTAAGTAGCTCATATTTTTTTTGTTGCAACAATAAAGGCCGTACACCAGCTTCTACGTCCGAAACTTGTGACAAGCCAGCATCTTTTTTACCAGTCAGTTCAGCAACAACATAACCACCATTGGTCAGATCAAAACGTTTGATTTCATTTAGCTTGGTTTCTTTAGAGAAAGTCCATTTAACAATCGATCGCTGTGCACCCAGTCCTGGAACACCCTCGTCCATCAACATAAGATTTGCAGCTACTTTTGGGGTTAAACTCAATGACTCCGCAGAAGAAGTGAACCCATTCCTTTTGGTTTCAATTTCAAATTCTGCTGCAGCACGGAATATTTCATTACTAGTTTCTTCAGAGGGTACAATTTTTTTAACAACAGAAGCAACCAACACAACATCTTCTTTTTCTTGGACTTCGATGACATGAAATCCGTATGCTGTTTCCACAACGCCTATTGTTCCAATTCGTTTTGAAAAGACAAAATCATTGAATGCCTCTACCATGTCCCCACGCTTGAAAAAACCGAGATCTCCACCTCGACTTTTGGATGGTCCGTCTGAATATGTTCTTGCAAGATTGGCAAAATCTGCATCTTTCGCTCTGGTCAAACGTTGAATTCGATATGCTTCAGTTCGTGCTTGTGCTTTTGTTCTCGTTACATCAGACGAAGAACTTTGAGACCCTTCATAAGCAATTAGAATATGGCGTGCTTTTACCGACCCGCCACGGTCAATGTCCATCATGCGTGAAAGCTTAAACAAATTACCATCTTTATATGGGCCAAAAACCTCATCTTTTTTCAATTCAAATAAGGTGTTGGCATAGGTGCCCAACTGTGCTTTGGTTTGATATGTAGCTGTGTAAGGAACGTCCGAATAATCAGCGATAAACTGAGTAACGTCGGTAGATTCAGCAAAAGAAGGTAGGCTTTCCTCTACTCCACTCGCTTCGTTAAAAATGGGCTGTGGTTCAAGTAATTTTTTTAATTCATTCTCTATTGCAAGATTATCATTTACCGATGCGTTTTCTTCAAAAACAACATATTGGATTTCGCGACTTGCTTCTTGTTGGTAATTTTCTGCATTTTCGGTAATATAATTTTTTATCTCTCGGTCTGTGATAGTCACCAAACTGTCTGGAATTGCACTGTAAGGTACCTTCACATAGGATATGCTGATTTTATTGTTTTCCAAACCATAGGCTTGCTCCCCATCAAATTGTGTGTGATATATACCCGAACGCACCATGTTTTCGTATAGTTGTTTAGTGATGTTGTCTCGAATAGATACTTCCTGTTGCTGCCATTGGCTGTAGAGTTCTGGATTGTTTCGTTTACTATCAATGATAAAATCTGTAAAAGCATTGATGTCAAAATCACCAATTGCGTTTTGAAAGCGCTCATCGTCTTTAAAACCCGGTGAATTCGCAATAAAATCTTCGACATGAAAACGGCCTACTTCAAGTCCGAGTTCGGCTTTGCGTTGTTTGAACGAATACTCACCAACGATCTGATTCCATATCGCATACACAGCTTCTATATTGCTCATGCCTGTGTTGCGTTCCACAGCGTCCACACGTCGACTATATTGTTCGATAGATATCGTTTCATCTCCTATTTCTGCAACTGGCTCTTGACTAATTGTTCCAGCACCATCGAAAACACCAGATATTACAAAAGCAAATAATGCTAATCCAATGACTAAGATTAAAAAAATGGATCTCTCTCGAATTTTACCTAATATGGCCATGAGTTATGATTTTTTGATCGTAGGCGAAAATACAATTTCTTTAGATGAAAAAAAAGATGTATTACACTGACTTTATTTTGCCAAAATTTTAATGAGTTCTATTTTACTTGCCGTGACTTTCTGAATCTCAAATTGAAAGTCACCGATTGTCACAACTTGGTCCTTATCAGGTATGTTTTCTGTGTGATGAACAATATAGCCGCCTAAGGTTTCATATTGATCGCTCTCATGAAGATTCAGTTTGTATTTATCGTTTAAATAATCGACCTCGAGTCTGGCTGAAAATAAATAAGTTCCTGAATCGAGTTTGCGTTCTATCAAGGCAATGTTGTCGTGTTCGTCTTCGATTTCACCAAACAGTTCTTCTACAATGTCCTCTAGAGTGATCATCCCAGCCGTTCCCCCATACTCGTCCAATACGATGGCTATACTTTTTCGCTTTTTGATCAGTTGACTAAGGATGTCTTTAATAAACATGGACTCAGGGACAAATTCAACGGGGTGGGTAATCGTACGAATATTACTGGGTTTTCTAAATAAGTCGAAAGCGTGTATATAGCCCACTACATTATCAAGGTTTCCTTTATAAACGAGGATTTTAGAAAATCCCGAACTGGAAAAAAGATTAATAAGTTCATTTGGGGAAACATAGCGGTCCACTGCTGTGATTTCGGCTCTGGGAACCATAATCTCACGCGCCTTTCTATTGGTAAACGCCAATGCATTGTGAAAAATCTGAACCTCACTTTCGATGTCTTCATTTTCAGTTGATTCAACATGTTCGGTTACATACTCCTCCAGATCTACTCTAGAAAAAGCAGTAGGGATATGGTCGTCACTTGTCTTAAAGACTCTACGAAGAATGACGTTGGAAAGCCATAAAAAAGCGTTAGTTAATGGACTTAATACATGGTAAAACAAAACGGTGGGGAGTGCAAAAAATTGCAATAGAGCGTTGGCATAAATCTGAAAAAACACCTTAGGTAAGAATTCTGCCGTAATCAATATCACAACTGCCGATATTAGAGTTTGTACAAAAACAATCGAAAGAGATAAGTCTGTGTTTCCAAGTGCCTCAGGATAAAGTTGAGCGATAAGGAATTCACCCATAAATAATCCATAAATCACAAGTGCGATGTTATTCCCCACTAAAGTAGTCGCTATGAACTTTGAAGGGTTTTTGGTGAGCTTAGCAAGTGCTACGGATACGATTCCTGGCTGTTTGATCTGAAGTGCCAAACGAATTCTGTTAGAAGAAACAAAAGCGATCTCCATGCCAGAAAAAAAAGCCGATAGCATCAGGCAACCAACAATAACAAGCAACGCAGGGGCCATTGATTCTATTGGTTTCTTTTTTCAAATTTCTTCCGATACTTTCTGCGAAAGAAAAACATCGCAAAGGCAGCAGCTCCTAAAATACAGGAAATATAAAATTGCTGATCAATATTTTCAATATTAAAAATTGCTTTCGCCGTAAAAAGAAGCCCAAAAATGAGGTAGAGCTTTTCGGAAATCTTATGAAACTGATTCATGTTTATAGGTCTTCGTCTTCCAGTTGAATATTGCCACTTATAATTCCTGTCATTAACTTTCGAAATGAACGATCGGCATCTAGCCTAACTGCTCTCAAGTCATAGGAATCATTCGTAAATGTAAAGTTTTTTTCTGTGAATAGCCACTCTTGTCCTGCATCCCAATACAATTGATTTGTATTTAGCTTTGTTCCAGTGGAGTCTGAAATCACAACATTTCCGCGCAAATCAATGATTTCTGTTCGTGGATAATATACCCCATAATCGGAGCGCACAAAAGTGACCTCGCCATTCCTGCCATATAAGGTAGCATCCAGTCCCTTGGGAAATTCTGAATAAGGGAATTTTAGGTTGGTGTAATCAACGTTGATGGGGGCGAGTAGCTCTGCTTCCACACGTGCTGAATCGGAGTAGATAAGATGTAAGTCTTCAGTGACGCCCACTGGAATTTCATCAAATTTATTGATTTGCTGAACAGCAGAAAAGTTGTCTGAACAACCTATGAAAGCCAAAACGATTAAGGCAACAAAGAGTCCCCTACCACTCATAACTCTACAAATTTGGCACTGTCACTGAAGCATTAATCCAACAGTCAAAACGAATCTGTTCGCCAGCTTTACCTTGTGTAAAAATGTCAGTTTTTGAAGGCGCTCTTCCACTATAACTCGCTTCGAGTTTTTGGGCTGTCTTATTCAGTGACGGATCGACAGTTGCTGCTCTTCGAGCTGTTTGAGAGGCCAACCAATAAACGGCTTGCTTTTCGAATTGGTTGTTCCCACAGTCATTTGCACTAGATGCATACAAACTGGCAATTAAAACATATGCTTTACCCATTGAAGGTTTATTTTCTAACGCTCGTAGTGCATACTTTCGAGATTGACTTTTCAAACCACGTTTTTTGAGTTTTGTAGCAATTTTATAAAGAATGTCTGCTTTTCTATATAAGTCAGACTCCATGGTCAGTGATTCTTCATAAAAAGCAATCGCTTCGCTAGATTTTCCAGCTTTATCCTTGAGAATTCCCAAATAGTATGCTGAGTCTGCAGAAGGACTTAGCCCATGTAAAGCTTCCACAAGTTCTACAAAAAGAGGATCATCAGAACATTCTTTAGCATCCATACGGCTTGCTGCTCGCTTCAACCACTTTTCATTCATTTTATTTTCATCGAAATTTGATCGATAAAGCGGAATTAAATTGTCACATGAAGCTTCCTGAGAAATGATTGCATCTAGATTGTTTGAGTAGGTTGAATTGGCACGAGAGTTAATTTCAGCAACTTTTTTACTTCTTTTATCTTTTGAAGACAACAGCTCACCCGCATCTTCTTTTTTGATAATACGGTCAAGTGTTTTTGAAAGCTTCTGATTTTCGTAAGCAAATTTTTCGGAGACGTCCTCATATTTAGAGAAAAGCACATCCATCGTTACATTGTCACTACCATTTTTATACATGGTATACAAAGTCTTAAAGTAGTTGTACAATCCTTTTGGGTTTGTGAAACTTTCAATATCAGAAATAAATGCCTCGTCAAAAACCGCATAGACTTCGTTCAAAGGTGCCGCATTATGATCAAACATGGCCTGGGCTTTTGCCGCCAATATTTTCCCTTTCTGACTTTTTCCTCTTCTGTCCGACGGAAAATAGGCAAGCCAGTCATCGTATAGAGAAATAAGCTCAGGAATAATAGTTGATTTATCTTCTACAGTTTTAATTTTATGACTCAAAATCCGTTCACCATAGAGGTATGTAGCAGCGTTTAAATCTGGGCAATGAGTTTTAACCTCTAACCATGGAGCGTATGCAGAATCATAATTTTTAACTTTTGCAAACTCTGCGAAAATGCTAAGATTTGCAGGGCACTCTGATGTATCTTGAGCAGATAGTGGTGCTAATGAACTTAAAATTAGAAATAAAATATAATATTGTTTCATTTTTAATTGTATTTACGTTTTAAAAACCAGCGGTCGTTTAATGAAAAGCCAACCCGTATGTTTAGATAGTTTTCTTCAATCAGTGAACTTCCTTGAGTTCCCAACTTTCCCGCTTCTATCCCAATATTGAGATTTGAATAACCCGCAACAGGTAATCCAACTCCAAAGGTTATGCCATTATTTTTGATCGTTTCATCATTCAACACCATCCCAGTGGTGCTTGAATTGTATCCAAATCGATAAACGATGCGTTTCCAATAGTTTGAAAATGAATCGTATTCGGGTATAAAAAATCCTCCAACAGAAAGCTTTGATGCCGCTATGTAATTCACTTTTCCTGTCGCATAGAACGTATTTTTAATCGGTCCGTCATTTTCTGTCCACTGACCTCCCAAATACCATTTTTTTTCTTCACCAATCCCAGCACCGAAAGAATGTCTTGAAGGAACAACAGTCTCCGTTTTATCAAGACCACTAGGTTCCAGATTTAGTTCCTGAAAATCACGTTGAGCACCAAGAGAACTAAATGTCGAAGTTGAACGACTATTTATTGATGTCAGGTTCGCATTTGGTTGATAGGAATAGTGCAGTTGTACCTGTAAGCGCTCTGACATGTCAATTTTGTAAAATGACGAAAGATTCCACTCTATACCTCTTGTTTCAGATTCATTAACCAGTTGAGACAATAAGTCAACGCCTTCATCTTGACGTGTATGAATACGAATAATGGTGCCAAAGTTATAGTATATCGCGGCGCCGACTCCCCAATTGTTTATCGGAGAAAATCCTA
>JABHGH010000016.1 GCA_018672145.1 Flavobacteriaceae bacterium | reverse complement strand
GGGTTTCATTTAACAGCAATCCAACCACCAAATTATAGCTTTTAATTCCTGCGGTTTGGTTGTTGGCTTTGAGGTAGCTGTCATAGCTCTTTTTAAATAGAGGTTCAAACGGGTTTTGATAGCTTGCCCAGAATGCTGCTATTTCTTGAAATTGTTTCATAACACCTTGTTGTAGTGTTGCTACCATGGCCTTATATTGCTTTGCATCTCGTTTCCTGACCTCAGACAAACAGTATTGTAGGGCAAGGGAATGACCTGCATATTGCATATATGGGTCTTCAGACAGCACGGCGGCTTGTATGGCAATATAATTGGCTTCTTCCTCGGCTGCATAGCCCAGCTGATGTGCAATTTCATGTACTGAGGTCGTGAGTAACCTCACCTTGGGTTGCAGTGTGTTTACTTGAGCTTCCAAAGTAAAGGGGTTAAGGTAGCCCCCATAGCCCATATAGCTGAGGGGAAAACTCAGTAGCGATTCTTTGATGCTCGCAACAGGGTAGGGGTGCGTTTTTCGTATGGTGTGAACAGCAACATCAAAAATCTCATCTTTTGAATAAGGAATCACCAATGCTGTGGAGTCGCTCTCAGACAAATGACCGTGTAGGGTGTTTGTTTCCTCTATCAGTTTATGGGTATAACCAACCAAGTCCGAAGTAGAGTAATCGGTTTTGATATTTAGCGTAACGGCAATGGGAGTTTTGTGGTAATTGTATCCCCACTGTACATGAAAAATAAAGATGAACAAGGCCATAAGCCCTAGGACTTTGAGGGTGCTTGACCACCTTAGGGGAAACCGGAAAGAAATCAGTTTCCGCAACAAATACAGTACAACGATTATGTACAGCAAGTCACCCACCGAAAATGGAATCCAACTGCTGAGCGTCATTGTAAAAGGAGATAGGAATTCATATATCCCCATGGTGTAAAACAAATCTACCTTTTCAGGAGATTGCTTAGCCCATTGCAGCAAAAACCATTGCGGAATAAGAGAAAGGACTAAAATCCGATATATCCGCAAGACAAGATTATTTTAAGCTTACAACCTCGACCTCAAAAATAAGATTTGACATTGGCGGAATGCCTCTGCCACCATTGGCACCATAGGCCAATTCATATGGGAGGTAAAGTGTTGCCTTGTCGCCAACTTGTAATAGCTTCAATCCTTCTTTAAATCCTGGGATCATACCTGCGTCAGGATCTACTTGAGCAGGAAGGGGTTGGTATGGTCGTTTTGAATTATAAGTATTATAAGCTTCTGCTACTTCTTGAATACTAGTGTCAAGCAAACGCCCGTCTTCAAAGTAAACAGCATAATGTGTCATTACGGTTTTATTTTCCGTAACCGCTTCGCCATCACCTTTTGTGGTGATCACATAACCCAATCCGCTATCGGTGTAGGTTGCTGATTGCTCCAATGCCGCCAACGCATCACGCTTTTCATTTTTAACGGCATCTTTTTTTGTGAGATGATCGCTAAACACTTCTGCTGCATTAAATCGTTTAGCATCTCTTCCTTTTTTAAGAATGTCAATGCTAATGATCGTATCGTTTTGTGCGATAGAGTCAACCACGTTTTGCCCTTCGATAACACGACCAAAAACAGTGTGACGACCATCGAGCCAAGGAGTTTCTTTATGTGTGATAAAAAATTGACTTCCATTTGTTCCAGGTCCAGCATTGGCCATTGATAACACGCCAGCTCCATCATGTTTGAGCTCTTCCACGATTTCATTGTCAAAAGCGTAGCCGGGACCGCCCTGACCATTTCCGTTGGGGTCTCCACCCTGAATCATAAAATCTTTGATCACACGATGAAAAATCAATCCATCGTAATATGCTTTACTTTTATAGATAGAGTCCACTTCTGTGTTTGTACCCTCTGCAAGCGAAACAAAGCTTGCTACTGTAATTGGTGTTTGTTGGTATGTTAGATTCAATAAAATTTCTCCTTTATTGGTGTCAATTTTTGCGTATAAGCCGTCATCAAGCTTCGGCGAACAGTTGGTTAAACTCAATAAAACAGCTAACGTGAGTATGTGTAAGAATTTCATGATTATTTATTTTGATTCAAAGGTATGTAAATACGTGCAACAATAGGTGTGTATGGGCCAATAAGCTTCCCATCACCTGTGGATCCGTACGCCAAAAACGATGTCATTGCCATGATGGTTTCAACCCCTATTGGTGTAAAGGTCAAACCGCGAACAACGCCACTGAGAGCATTTTGATTTTTAGATGGATTTTCAATGACTGACCAGTCATATATTTCGCTGCCATCTAATCGTTCTAGGCGCATGTAGAGTTTATTTATTTTTTCGGGGTCGACAATGGGTCGATTTTTTGGATTGACATAGTGGTAATAAGTTCCGAAAGGGGTTGAAGAAAAAATATTATCCTGCGCTGTAACCCATTGTTCGATAATTTCTGTTTCTCTTGCTAGCTGAAGTTGATTTGCTTGAACAGAATTTTCAAACTGCTGAGTTTCAGATTGGTGAATAGGCCGACGGGCTTGTTGTTTTGTGCAACCAGATACAATAATAAGAACAGCAAAAAATACTATGCGTTTTGTAATTCCTCGCGACATAATTTTAGTTTTTCAAGTAAAACAGTGCTCGTTTCGCTCAACGACAGGTCAGATTTACCACCTGCGGCATTGGTGTGGCCCCCTCCTGAAAAGTGTTTGCGTGCAAAGTCATTTACGGAGAAGTTGCCTTTTGACCGAAAAGACATTTTTACAAATCCATCGGATGGATGCTCTATCATCAAAACCGCCAATACCGTATTGGTAATACTCAATCCATAATTCACAATCCCTTCTGAATCGCCTTTCTGGAAATTACACTTTTTGAGTTCTTCTACGCTCAGTGTGATGTATGCGTATCGTAAATCATGATCGTATTTAAGATTACTTAGTGCGACGCCAAGCAGTTGAATACGTCCCAAATGTGCAGTATCCTTAATGCGATTTGCAATATCACTCTGATCGGCACCAGCCTCGATCAACGCAGCAACCACGCGATGGGTGGTTGGGGTAACTGATGGAAATCGAAACGAGCCAGTATCGGTGAGTATGCCAACATACAATGCGGTTGCCATTTCTGTCGTAATTGCTTCTTTTCCGTTTAAGGCATCAATGATATGATAGACCAATTCACAAGTAGATCCTAACGTAGGGTAGGAGAATGTGAGATCAGCAAAATCATCCGGTTCTTGGTGGTGATCAATAATGATTTTTTTTGCATGACTTTGCGCCACACGATCGCCCATGTCTCCAATGCGTCGTAAGGTATTAAAGTCAAGAGTAAAAATTAGATCGGCGTTTGCGATTTTATCTTCTGCCTTTCCTTTATCCTCTTCAAAAATAGTAAGTGAAGGTGTGCCAGGGATCCATTTTAAAAAATCTGGATATTGGTTGGGGCTTATTACTTCAGCTTGATGCCCCAATTGTTGTAGAAATTGCATCCATCCAAGAGTACTCCCAATGGCATCACCGTCAGGGTTGGTATGCGGAATAATCACCACTTTTTTCGGACGATCCAAAAGCGTTTGTAGATCTTCTATTTTTTCGATTTTCATAGTCTGCTAAGATACACAATGATTGTTTGCTAGTAAACACGTTACATTTTGTATTTTTGAGTTTAGAAAATAATCTTTCATTCACAAACTGTGCGGTTTAATTTTTTTAAACAACGAACAAATCGGCGTTTTAATTATACGCCACGCTATTTTAAAGGAAAGAAAGACGAGCAGCCCTTTGACTTTGACTCTCCCTTTTCAAAATACCGTGACATCCCTAACAAAAATGACTTTGGTGCACACTGGCAAACGGCTCGTAGTGATAGTCGCACAAGATCAAATCGTGGATTTTCTCGTTTATTTTACCTCGTTTTAATCGTTCTAATTCTTATTGCACTTTATATCCTTGACTTTGACCTTTCAATTTTTAACACCTAATTATGGCTGATATTATTGAGCTTTTACCAGATCACGTAGCGAATCAGATTGCCGCAGGTGAAGTCGTACAACGACCAGCTTCCGTAGTGAAAGAGCTATTAGAAAATGCCGTGGATGCAGGCGCATCCACAATCAAACTTATTATTAAAGATGGCGGCAAGACATTGGTTCAAGTCATCGATGATGGTAAGGGAATGACAACGACAGATGCTCGATTGTGCTTTGAGCGTCATGCTACATCAAAAATCAAAAAGGCAGAGGATTTATTTTCTATTAAGACCAAAGGGTTTCGTGGAGAGGCTCTGGCCAGTATTGCTGCAATTTCGCAAGTGCGCTTACGCACAAAAACCGAAGATGATGATGTTGGTACCGAAATCGCAATTGAAGGTAGTGAGGTTAAGGAACAACAAGCAGTTGCTGCTGAGAAGGGATGTTCATTGGCTGTCAAAAATCTTTTTTATAACATCCCTGCCCGCCGCAATTTTTTAAAGTCTGACAACGTAGAGCAAAAACACATCATTGATGAGTTTCAGCGTGTCGCATTGGTTCATCATCAAATTCGCTTTGAGATGTACAACAATGACACCATCTTGTTTCAGCTGGAACCAAGCAATATGCGTCAGCGCATTGTTCAGATATTTGGACGTAACACCAACGAAAAATTGGTGCCGGTCAATGAGTCAACAGAAATATTAAAGCTCAACGGCTTTGTTTTTAAGCCGGAATTTGCTAAAAAATCTCGTCAGCACCAGTTCTTTTTTGTCAACGACCGATTTATTAAAAGTTCATATATGCATCACGCGGTTCTCTCAGCTTTTGAGGGATTGCTTGGGCCCAATATGCAACCGGGGTATATCTTGCACATGGAGGTCCCCACGGAGTCTTTAGATGTCAATATCCACCCAACCAAAACGGAAGTGAAGTTTGAAGATGACCATGCCTTATATGCTATCATTCGTTCTGCGTTAAAGCATAGCTTAGGTCAGTTTAATGTCGTGCCAGCACTTGATTTTGATCGAAATCAGTCATTGGACGTTCCCGTGGGAAGCACACCACCCGAAAGTTCTCCTCGCATCCAAGTCGATCCAACATTTAATCCTTTTGATAATAGACAAAAAGATCCCTCTTGGAATGCTCTCTATGACGGCATTCAAGAGGTAGAGTTTGCTCCATTACAAGAGCAGTTGTTTGAAGGGCAAAAGACCACCACGCAAGTGCCTAGCTTTCAGTACAAAAAGAAATACATCGTTACATCAAATAAGTCTGGACTTATCGTCATTCATCAGGCGAGGGCTCACCAAAGAGTTTTATATGAAAGTCTAACCCATCAGATGAAAGAGCGTAGTGTACCTTCGCAGTCGCTTGCTTTTCCGATTTGTGTCCCGATGAACCAAGAACAGCTCACCATTTTTGAGCCACATCAAAATACTTTGGAATTAATGGGTTTTATGTTTGGTAAAGTGGATCAGGAGGTACTTGAAGTCACGGCCATTCACAACAGCTTGTCTATGGATTTGGTCCCCACGTTTTTGTCCGATTTATTAGAGAAACTTGCTAATGAGCCTGCTAAAAAAGAAGATCACTTCACACATTTTCTTGCTCAAATCATGTCCAAATATGGTGCCATCCGATCAGGAACAACATTGCATCCAGCAACACAAACACACTTGATTGACGATTTGTTTTCTTGTGCAGAACCTGATCGTTGCCCAAATGGAAAACCTATATTTGTTGCCCTAGCTGAAAAGATGATTCAAAATAAATTTACCTTATGAGAGCAATCCCTGAAATCGTTAAACAGCTCATCATTATCAATGTCTTGTTTTTTTTAGGTTCTCTGAGTTTGGGAGACGTTGCTTATGATTTATTTGCACTTCACTATCCTCAAAGCAATTTATTTGAACCTTGGCAAATCGTAACGCATATGTTTATGCATGGCGGATTCAACCATATCCTTTTCAATATGTTTGGCCTTTGGATGTTTGGCGGTCCTTTAGCGCAGATGTGGGGAAGAAATAAATTCTTGTTTTTTTACTTTTCAACGGGATTTGGTGCGGCAGCACTTCAACTCTTTATTAATTATATTCAAGTAAATAGTGTGATGGAACAGTTGGTAAGCACTGGCTTTTCGACTAATGACGTGATCAATACACTTCAATCAGGAAAATACAACTCCAGTTGGCTTTCTACCATCTCACAAGACCAACTCTCCCAGTTACTCACATCTTTTACGATGACAATGGTTGGTGCTTCGGGTGCTTTATACGGCGTGCTTGTGGCTTTTGCATTCTTGTTTCCCAACACCGAGCTTATGATTATTTTTCTTCCGATTCCCATCAAAGCAAAATATTTTGTTCCCATTCTATTAGGGTTTGACCTGTTTTTTGGGTTTAGCTCTTACTCTGTGGGGCCCATCGCTCATTTTGCTCATTTAGGCGGTGCAGTAGCTGGCTATCTTATGATGTGGTATTGGAAAAAACAGCAGTTTAATGATAATCGTTGGGATTTATGAATTTCTTTGACCAACTCAAATACAGATACCTGTCTTTCAATACTGTCGAGCGATTGATTGCCATTTTGGTTGTTTGTTTTATTGTTCCTTTTATTCTGCGCACTTTTTTGTTTTTGTTTTCTGTTCGTTTTGATCAGTTCTTTTCATGGTTTCAACTGTCCCCTACGGCGGAGGATATCCTCTTTCAGCCTTGGACCCTCATCACTTACGCCTTTTTTCATGCAGATTTTGGGCATATTTTTTGGAATCTGATTCTCCTTCATTTTGCAGGTAAAATGATGATCAATCTTTTTAAACCTCAGTTGTTTATCAATACCTTTTTTATGGGTGTACTGGCTGGTGGATTGGTTTTTGTCGTAAGCTATAATCTTTTCCCCGCTTTTCAGGGTCAATCTCCACAACTAATCGGTTCTTCTGCGGGTGTCATGGCTGTGCTCATTTTTATGTGTAGTTATATGCCGTTTAAGGATGTTCGCATCTTTATTTTTAATGTAAAACTTATTTATATCGGGGTTTTGTTTATTTCCCTCGATCTTATAAAAATTCCCGTAAGTAATGCGGGTGGTCATTTAGCACACATAGGTGGTGCACTCATGGGGTTTGTGTATCAACGAAGCATCATGCGAGGAAATGATTTTGGTGACTGGGTGTCTCGCTTTGGCTCATCCATTCGTTCGTTCTTCCAGCCAAGCAAATCAAAAGTGCATAAGGTGTACTCTTCGCCGAAACCCAAGCGAAAACCTAAAAAAGACAATGTCAATCAGGATAAGATTGATAAAATATTGGACAAAATCAGTCAATCTGGTTATTCGAGTTTGACCAAAGAAGAGAAGGAACTTCTTTTTCGTGCGGGAAAGTCTTAGTTTGTTAGCTGAAAAAAGCTAAACACACACCCACCATATTTTCTTTCTTCTAGGAAGCCGTTTTCATGGCTAAAGCTCAGTTGTTCACTGTGTTCTAAAATAAACCAGCCGTTGGGATTGAGTAGTTTTCGTTCCTGAATGAGCTGCACCATTTTCGCAAATTCTTCTTTTCCTTCCGTATAGGGTGGATCGGCAAAAATGAGATCATACGGTTGCGCACATTTACTAAGATAATTTTGCGCTGTTGATCGAAACGTTTGAATAGGTAATTTCAGTTCCTCCGCCGTTTGTTGAACGAATTGTACGCACTTATGATCGGCATCGACAGATGTCACAGCATGGCAACCACGAGAGCAAAATTCGATTCCAATGCTTCCTGTGCCACTGTACAAATCGAGAACATGCACTTCACTAAAATTCACTTTATGATTGAGAATACTAAAGAGCGCTTCACGTGCACGGTCTGTAGTGGGACGCACGGGGAGATTTTTAGGAACCTTTAGTCGTCGCCCTCTATGTAGCCCTGCTATAATTCGCATGCGTGGAGTTCTAAAAGTAAGTTGTGGTGGTGTGGGTGCAACAACTTTACATTTGATGTTTTTAATGCTTTGCTCGTCATTAAAAAGTGTGTTGTATTTACATAATTTGACAAAAGCTGATGCGTTTCATCCCTAGGGGAAATACGACCACTTAACCAAAGAGTCACTTTATTTAGATCAATCTTATTGTTCTTGGCAACGGCAAGGGTGAAATACAGCAAGTCGGTTTCGTTTTGCCATGAAAAGGCATTGTAAAAAGCCAGCTGTCCATTAGTAAACACAAAAAAGTACGCCAAACTGTGTTGAACATGAACCACCCAATAGGGGTTGTTTTTGTCAATACCAGCTGCTTTTTTTGATAAAATGTCGAGAAGCAAACTGCTGGCGTGCACGTACGAAAACGAACCAAACATTTCAAGAAACATATTGTTTACATTGACATAGGGAATATAGACGTTCACGGCATCGGTTGATGAAACATTGTCAAAAGACACAAAATCATGTTTACGAATGTCGGCATGATCTTCAAGATAAGTGGCTCTTTTGTTTTCATCAAAAAGGGGTTCAGGTACAAAAGTAGATAAGTTATTAGCGATGCATAATCGAACATCAGAATACGATTGGTCAGTCACACCTTGTTCGGCGAGATACTTCTTGATGTATTCATGAAGTTCTTCCTCGGCAACATTTTCTTGAAAGTCATAGGATTTGAGTCTCCCAACTTCTTTTGTTGCGGGGTTATATGTTAAAAAAGAAAGTCCATCCCTGTTAATCAGAAT
>JABHGH010000014.1 GCA_018672145.1 Flavobacteriaceae bacterium | reverse complement strand
CAGCCAAATATCCAGAAGACGTTTCGGAGTTTAGCAAAACGGACTTCGAGCCAGAGTATCTCGATGGTTTTCAAGCCCCCTTTGTCAAAGACGCCAAAGTACGACTGGGTTGCCGTTTTCTCAATGAGTACCCCATAAAAGAAAACAACACGTTACTGCTAGTCAGTGAAATTGAGGCTATACACATAGAAGATGGCATTCTTGAAGCTGACGGTTGGTTAAATCTTGAACATGCTGGATCGGTAAGTATCAATGGCTTGGACGGGTACTCGAAACCAAAGCTCGTTGAACGCTTTGTCTATGCAAAACCAACACGCTAATGAATTTTATTTCAGATAAATTGCAAAAATATATCGAGGATCACAGCATGAAGGAATCCTCTTTGTTAAAAACATTGGATAGAGAAACACACCAAAAGGTATTGCAGCCACGGATGTTGAGTGGGTCTTACCAAGGGCGTTTATTGGCAATGTTGTCAAAAATGATATCCCCTAAAAGAATTTTAGAAGTGGGCACATATACTGGTTATGCGACCTTGTGCTTGGCTGAAGGACTTACAGAGGATGGGAGTATTGATACCATAGATTGCAATGAAGAATTGTGGGATATACAGCGTCGTTATTTTGACGAATCTTGCTATGGAAGTAAGATCGTTCAGTACTTGGGTCAAGCAACCAATGTTATAAAAACCCTAACTGGACCTTATGATTTAATTTTTCTGGATGCTGACAAGGAAAACTATCCTCTTTATTTTGATTTGGTCGTAGATAAGCTTCGTTCTGGCGGAGTCATTCTTTCTGACAATGTATTGTGGTCGGGCAAAGTATTAGAAAAAGGAAATGACGAATCCACAAGCGCACTGCAAGAGTACAATCATAAAATCAATACGGATTTGAGAGTCGAAACGGTTGTTTTACCAGTCAGGGATGGTCTTACAATCACCAGAAAACGTTAGGGTTTACGTTTGATTGAACCCGCAATGTCTTCCACTTCATCTTTAACTTCACGGATTTGCTGTTCAATTTGATCGGTGTCTAGTCCTTGCTTCTCGGCAGATTTCTGAATTTCATCTTTAATGTCTTGAGTAGCGTTGCGCACTTGTCTCATTCCTTTGCCAATAGTTCGCGCAATTTCAGGCACCCGATCGGCACCAAAGACAAGAAGGATAATAAAAAATACGAAGACGAGTTCAGCTCCGCTGATAAAGTAAATCATGTGGTAAAGATAGGTAGTTCTACTGATTCGCTCAAAACCGAAAGTTGTCCGTCGGTAAAACCAACCGACGGACAAAATCACATTTAGTTGCTTTCTTTAAAGCGGTCAAAGTCTGTCATGACTTCCTCTCTAGGCCAAGAATTATTGGTGGTATTCACATCGGCTGTTTCCTCATTGGGGTCAACTTGAACACCTACAATCTCCTTTTCAGAAGTCAATACCCGCGTGTAGCTATTGTCATTTTTACGCCAAATCTGTACTGGGTACCGCTCGGACATTATGGAACCATCTGCATAGGTGTACTCGACCAAAATTGGCATGACCAAACCACCGGGTTTGTTAAACGTAATTTCATACAGATAATTGGCTTTTGCTAAATTTTCTTGGGCAACTGTGAGTCCGTTTTCTGCTAGATATTCTCCTGTATCGAGCGCGGCAAATGGAGCGGCGTTTTCGTCATAGTCCTCATCTTCCTCACTGACCCGAAAAACTAGTGGCGGGAAATCATCTATCGAATATCCAAAACGCTCCAGTCTTTCCAAGTATGATGCGGATGGTTCACTCGTCACCTGTACAGTATTTACACTTTCCACACCGATATCTACAAAATCCGTGGTATAGAACCATCCCCTCCAAAACCAGTCTAAATCGACAGCAGAAGCGTCTTCCATAGAACGGAAAAAGTCTTCTGGGGTTGGGTGTTTAAACATCCATCGCTGAGAATAGGTTTTAAACGCGTGGTCAAACAGGTCTGAGCCCATGATGGTTTCCCGCAGAATATTGAGTGCAGTCGCAGGTTTCCCATAGGCATTAGGGCCCAGTTGAAATACATTTTCGGGATTGGACATAATCGGTGCTAAAAAGTCTTGATCATCCGACATATAGGGAACAATTTTCTTGGCCTCACCTCTACGGGATGGGTATTTGTCCAAGCCAGGGATCGATGCAGGATACCGCTTTCCAAACTCTTGCTCTGTTAAATATTGTATAAAGGTGGTTAACCCTTCGTCCATCCAGCCCCATTGACGTTCGTCGGAGTTGACAATCATCGGGAAATAGTTATGCCCAACCTCATGGATAATCACCGAAATCATTCCAAATTTGACACGATCACTATAGGTCCCATCCTCATCAGGACGACCGTAATTCCAGCAAATCATGGGGTATTCCATACCTTGATTTTTGGCATGAACCGAAATGGCTTTGTGGTAGGGATAGTCAAAGGTGAATCTTGATACGGTTTCCAGGGTTTGTGCAACTGCACGAGTAGACCATTCTTCCCAAAGTGGGTTTCCCTCTTTTGGATAGAGTGAAACAGCCATGACATCGCGGTCACCAACCTTAACAGCCATCATATCCCATATGTATTTTTTTGATGCTGTAAAGCCATAGTCCCGAACATTCTTAGCGGAAAACTTCCATGTTTTGGTCTTGGTTGTCGTGGTTTTTTCGTTGACCACCGCTTCTTCTTGGGTGACAATCATCACGGGCTTATCATAGGTTTTTTTGGCGAGCTTATAGCGATTCATCATTTCTTTGGAAAACACTTCCTTACGATTGGTCAATTCGCCTGTCGCATCTACGATAAAGTTGGCTGGAACGGTTAGATTTACCTCGTAATCGCCAAAGGGAAGTGCAAACTCGCCATTGCCCCAGAACTGATAATTTTGCCAGCCCTCCACATCGTCATACATACACATGCGCGGGAAAAACTGGGCGATCACATAGGCACGGTTATCATCGGCAGGGAAATACTCATAACCCGAACGCGCGCGGTTGACCACGTGGTTGTTGATGTTGTACCACCATTTGATGGAAAACACCACTTGCCCACCCGACTGCAGTGTGGTTGGCAGATCGATTCGCATCATGGTTTCATTGATGATGTATGGTAGGGGTTTTCCTTGAGCGTCTGTAACTTTTTCGATATTGAATCCACCATCAAAAGGATCGCCAAGGTGGTTATTGGCAAAGGAGGACAACTCCGAGACCTGATCCAGAGACTGGCTGTTTTTTAGAAGAGACGGAGCGTCTTTTTTACGGATATTCTGGTCGAGCTGTACCCACAAATAGGCCAACGCATCGGGTGAATTGTTGGTGTAGGTAATGGTTTCTTCACCGTAAAGACGCTGAGTTTCGTCATCGATTTTGATGTCCATCACATAGTCGGCACGTTGCTGATAGTAAGCAGGGCCAGGTGCGCCACTTGCGGTTCGATAATCATTGGGTGTCGAAAACTCGTTGTAGAGCTGACGAAATTTGTTTTGATTGGTATGCCCTTGTTTGGGACCTTCTAGATTTTGTTCTTGGGCTAATGCCAAGGAAGGAAGTAGAAAAAAGATTGATAATATTGAGGAAATGAAAAGTTTCATGTTGAACATTTTTTTTAATAAAGGAGTTAAAAATAACGAAAAGGATTGGATTACATTAAGTTTTCTGAAATAGGGACGTTTAGCGAAACGTGAAAAAGCATTTAACTCACGGTTTAATCTGTCAATGGGCATAAACCAAACCTCTTCACAACCCACAAACGATAACTCAAAACAATATAGTTCAATCATCATTCAACAAAAATGATTATCTTGAACACTCAAACGCCCTAAATCGTTTGCCCAGATCAAAAAATCGATTTCGCTTTTTTTCTAGTTTACAGTTTAGGGAAGTTTGATATACGACATAGGTATATTGAATTGTTGGATCACATT
>JABHGH010000151.1 GCA_018672145.1 Flavobacteriaceae bacterium | reverse complement strand
CGAGAACTTCTTCAAAGCATATGGCAATGTAATTGTTAAGCAAGGAGATAGTCTTCAATTAAACAGCAAGTATATTGAGTATAGCGGAGCAAATCGTTTTGCCACTTCAAAGGAACAAGTAACTCTTACAAACAATGAGTCTGTTTTACAAACCGACACCTTGTATTTCGATCGAGCCAAACAAGAAGCGTACTACAATACATTCGGGAAAATTACTAGTGACAAAACAGTCATCAAAAGTGAGTCTGGCACCTATATCGTTGAGAGTGACAAATATGAATTTATATCTGATGTGCAGGTCACTGACCCTTCATTTACGATTTTTTCGCAAAGAATGGACTACTACACCGACACACGACACGCCTATTTTTATGGTGCAACAAGTATACAGGGAGAAGAGTATGATATCTTTTGCCACAAAGGATTCTTTGATTCAGTTAGCAAAAAAGGATACTTTCAGGACAAGGCCTCTGTTGATTACAATTTTAGAAATATTAGTGGTGACAGTATCTATTTTGACGATCAATTGAAATATGCTGCAGCGAGCAGACAGGTGCAAATCATTGATACGATTGGCAACAATGTGATTCGTGGTCAATTTGGCGAAATATTTAAAGCCAAAGATTCTGCCATTGTTACAAAACAACCAATTGCCATCAATGTTGTTGATACAGATTCACTTTACATACACGCAGATACATTACTTGCTACGGGACCGCCAGAACAAAGGATATTAACGGGCTTCTATGATGTTCGAATCTACAAAAACAACCTAAGTGGCATTTCTGATTCTATTCACATTAATCAAAAAAGTGGCTTAATCCAACTTTTACGATTGCCAATCAGTGATCGTGAGTCACAGCTTTTGTCGTCACGGGATATGACAAAAAGAAACCCTGTATTGTGGTCAGGAAAAACACAACTGAGCGGAGATCTCATTCATCTTATCACAGATTCGATGTCAAATTCAATCGATTCATTAAAAATCTACAATAATGCTATCGTGGCTGAACAAGATTCTTTGAATACTAGTCAATTCAATCAAATGAAGGGAATTAATCTTTATGGTAATTTCATTGATAATGAATTAAGAACTGTAGATATTGTGAAAAATGCAGAAATGATTTACTATCTGTATGACGATGCCACGCTAGACCTAATTGGTGTAGATAGGGCAAAATGTAGTGCTATGCAATTGAAAATGGGCGAAAATCAAATCCAAACAATCACTTTCTATACAGAGCCAGAGGGTGCGGTTTATCCCATTGAAGAAATTCCGCTCAACGAGCAACACCTTCCTGGCTTTTACTGGCGTGGCGATCAAATCATTCTAACAAAAGAAGATATCATCGACAAAAGAACCGAGGAAAAACCAATCGGAGAACAAGACGACTCACAATTCCGCTCACCCGTGAAAAGAGACATAAAAAATGAGCCAGCAAACTAGAGATTATTTTTTTAAGCATCAAGCCCAAACAAACGGAAACCCGATTGGATTGGAAATTAAACGAGCTAAGGGAAGTTACATCTATGATAAGAATAATAAAAAATATCTCGATCTTGTTGCTGGTGTTTCTGCTTGCACATTAGGACACTGCCACCCAAAGGTTGTTCGTGCTGTAAAAAAACAAATGCGGAAGTACCTTCATGTGATGGTTTATGGTGAGTTTATTCAAGATGAGCCAGCGAGACTCACCCAGTTACTCGCTAAACACCTACCCAATAAACTCTCTTGCACCTATCTCACGAATTCGGGTACCGAAGCTATTGAAGGAGCTTTGAAATTGGCCAAACGAGCAACCGGAAGGCATCAAATAATTGCAGCACACAATGCTTATCATGGCAGCACCCAAGGCGCTTTGAGCGTGATGGGTTACGAAAAAAGGAAAAGGGCTTATCGCCCTTTGATCCCAGGAACTTCGTTTATTCATTTTAACGATTTTGAGGACATTCAAAAAATTGGCAAAAACACAGCAGCAGTTATTTTAGAAACCATTCAAGGAGGTGCTGGCTTTATCACTCCGGTTGATGGGTATCTGCATGCCGTTCGTAAACGCTGCAATCAAGTTGGCGCACTACTTATCGTAGATGAAATCCAACCTGGAATGGGCCGAACCGGAAAGTTATTTGCTTTTCAGCATTACAATTTTGTCCCAGATATCCTAGTGACAGGTAAAGGACTCGGCGGTGGATTTCCCGTTGGTGCATTTTGTGCATCAAATGACCTTATGCAGTTATTGCAAGAAAAACCAATTCTTGGTCACATCACAACATTTGGCGGACATCCAGTGATTGCAGCAGCCTGCCACGCAACATTACAAGTTGTTGTAAAAGGTGATTTAATGGCTAAAACGGTTCGTAAAGAACAACTCATTCGTGACTATCTCAAGCATTCGGCAATTAAAGAAATACGAGGGAAGGGTTTAATGCTAGCTCTGATTTTAGACTCTCCAACAATAGCAATACAATTAGCAAAAAGGGCACTTCAAGAAGGTGTTTTGCTATTCTTTCTGCTGTTTGAATCCAAAGCTCTTCGTATCACACCTCCGCTGACCATCTCTGAAAGAGAATTAAAAAAAGGGTGTAAAAAGATCCTAAATATCCTTGACGAAATCTGTTGATTAAATTGTTAAGAATTAAATCCTAAATGACTTATTTCTTTACGATCATGATTTAATTTTATATAACAAATTAAACCACTTTAATGAACGGAAGTTCAAATAAAGACCATAGATCTCCAATAGCTCGATTTGAGCTGATGCTAAAATCTGACCGTGTTTATTTTTTCGACGCAACCGAATTTGAGGAAATTATCCAATACTACATAGATTCAGGGAGTCTTCGCCTTGCGTATAAAGCTTTGGAAATTGGCGAAAATCAACACCCCGACAACAGTAGTCTTAAGTTGCTTCATGTAGAGTTGATGCTACTCAACAATCAGTATAAAGAAGCCGAAAGTATTATTGATGCGCTAGGAGAAACGGAGCCTTACAACGAAGTGGTTTATATTCATAAAGCAGTTATTTTATCAAAAACAAAGCGACATCAAGAAGCCATTTCCTATCTGATGAAAGGTCTTCAGTACTGTGAAAGTGAAGCCGAATTCCACAGCTTGCTTGCGATGGAGTATCTTTTCCTCGATAGTTATGTTATGGCTAAAGAGCATTTTATTAAATGCCTGAAAGAAGAGCCCAAGGACACTCATGCATTGTACAATGTAATTTACTGTTTTGAATCCTTAGAAAATCCAGATGGTGCGATTACGTTTTTAAATACTTTTTTAGAGGACGATCCTTTTAACGAAATTGCTTGGCATCAATTAGGGCGTCAGTATGCTGAAAAAGGATTATTAGAACAGGCATTGTCATCATACGATTTTGCAGTTATTTGTGACAACCGTTTTATTGGCGCCTACTTTGAAATCGGAAAAACACTTGAAAAGTTAAAGCGTTATAATGAAGCAATCATGGCTTATGAAACAACGCTAACCATCGATGAGCCCACTGCCTTTGCTTTGTTACATATTGGGCTGTGCCATCGTGCATTGGGAAACACAGAGCTTGCCATTCATTATTTGAAAAACACACTTCAAGAAGACCCCCTTTATGAAAAAGGATGGCTTGCCTTGATTGATGTGTTTTGTGAAAATAAAGATTACGATAAAGCGCTGTATTATCTTAAAAAATCTATCCAGATTGATAACGACAATATTGCTACTTGGAAACGCTATGCTGAAGTCAATGTGAAATTAGGATTTTTAGAAGAAGCTCACATCGGATTTACAGAATGTGTCAATCTTGGAAATTACGAAGAAGAAACTTGGGTGAAATGGGCTGATGTGCTTAAGGAAATGCTAGATTACAACAAAGCAATCGAAGTTTTACAACAAGGGCTTGAGTTTCATCCAGAAAGTAGCGTCATTAACTTTCGTCTTGGAGGAATTCACATGCTATGCTCAAAATCTCTTGAAGCATGCTTTTATTTAAAAAATGCATATATGTCTGACGCTGAAGAACTAACCAATTTTTATCATACATTCCCACAGTTCAAAAGCTCTTCTTTTGTGAAGCAAAGCTTATCCTTAAAGCTTTAACCCCTGTTATTTCGTATTTTTGTTTTGATGAAGTCATCGATAAATCGTCTTATCACTGTTTATCTTAAAGGAATGGCCATGGGAGCAGCCGATCTTGTCCCTGGCGTTTCTGGTGGCACTATTGCTCTAATCACAAACATTTACGAGGATTTGATTGCAACTATCAACAAGGTAACTGCCAAAGAAATCGTCAACTTACTTGGTTCAAAAAGAAAAAAAGCTTGGCAGCGCTTAAATGGACCTTTCATAGTGCCTTTGTTTTTAGGAATTGCTACAAGCGTGTTATTTCTAAGTTCGCTTATTCGATTTTTTTTAGAGAGTCAAGCATTGGCACTTTGGTCATTTTTTTTAGGCTTAATCGTCGCTAGCGCGACTCTTATTTGCAAACAAATTCAGCGATGGTCTGCTACAACTTATTCGGGGCTTGCTATTGGCTTTCTCGTCTCTTTCCTCATCAGCTTTCTGACTCCTACAGAATCCATTGATGCACTCCCTTATCTTTTTATGTGTGGAATGTTGATGATAATGGCAATGATATTGCCTGGTATTTCTGGTGCTTTCATTCTAGTTCTTCTCGGAGCTTATGAAACCGCTTTAGAGACCGTGGAACTTCTGCGAGCATTTAAAAAGGAAGGGGTTGTCAACCTACTTGCATTTGGCTCTGGCGCCGTGATTGGACTAAAAATCTTTGCACATTGGGTAGGGAAACTATATAAAAATTATCGAAATGTCTTACTCGCTACTATGTCTGGGTTCATGTTTGGTTCTCTGTATAAAGTGTGGCCGTGGAAGAAGAAATCAGCAATAGACGAAGAAGTCGCTGAAATCGCAACATTCCCTACACTGTCATTCGACAATCCAGAAATTTGGGTCGGGATAGCTTTTATTGGAGTTGGCATTGGTGTAATTTATACCTTTGATATACTAAGCAGAGAAAATAAAAAATGAGTCAAAGAAGCCTTTACGACAAAATCCTATTGGTCATTAAAGGATTAGCAATGGGTGTGGCCAACAAAATCCCTGGTGTGTCAGGTGGAATTGTAGCTGTAGTTACTGGCTTTTATGAAGAGTTTCTATACTCACTGAAACGCCTAAACTTTAAAGCATTTAGACTATTGATTAATGGACGTTTTTCTCATTTTATACAATATACGAATGCCAGGTTTTTACTACTCATCACCTTGGGCATACTCATCAGTTATTTCACTGTGTCAAACCTTTTGGATCTTGCTTTACTTCATTTTGAAAAACATGTAAAAGGATTGTTTTTTGGAATGGTTATGGTTTCAGCAATTCTTTTGATAAGAGATTTCAAACATTGGAACTTCAAATACATATCATTTTGTGCCATTGGATTAATCGTTGGTTTACTCATTACGTTCTTGGATCCTGCACCAGAAAATCGAGACTTACTATTTGTCTTTTTCTGTGGTGCTATTAGCATCATTGGGATGACACTGCCTGGGCTCTCTGGTTCCTTTCTGTTGATTTTACTTGGAAACTATGCGCTCTTGTTGGTTGATTCTGTTAATGCATTGGGAGAATTTACAGTTCGGTTGATAGCAGGCGACGAAACCTTTCGTGTCTTATTTGCACAATACGGCGAACTTCTAACCATTTTAGCTGTGTTTATTGTTGGATCAATTTCAGGCCTCATTGTCATATCAAATGTGTTGCATTATATCCTAACGCGCTTTGAAAGCAAACTGAGGGCATTGATTATCGGGTTTATCATAGGATCACTTCCCATTTTATGGCCTTGGTCTAAATTCTACCTGATAGGTGATAGCAACATCACGATTTTATCAACAAATACAGTCGATGAAACTTCATTTTTTTCTTTACTTTGGATTGGTATTGGAGGACTCATCGTTGTTGCATTAGACTTATATGATCGAAAAAAACAATAAACTTTTTGGACTTTTGGGAAAGAACATTGGATACTCCTTTTCCAGAACATACTTTTCAGAGAAGTTTGAGAAAGAAAACTCTGATCACAAATATGTGAATTTTGATCTGGAGAGCCT
>JABHGH010000149.1 GCA_018672145.1 Flavobacteriaceae bacterium | reverse complement strand
TTCCTTTCAATATTATTCGAAAATCAACAGACCCAATCGAAATTGAAGCTATTCTACTGGGACAGGCAGGACTATTAGACAGCGACGTAGAAGATGCATACAAAGACAAATTGAAAAGGATGCATCAATATGCTTGTCAAAAATACAAACTGAAAAAAATTGATGAAAAGGTAAAGTTTTTCAGAACACGACCCTCAGGCTTTCCGTCCATACGCTTATCACAATTAGCACAGTTGTACACAAAACACACGCATCTGTTCGATAAAATTATCAATGGCGATTGTAAGGACAAGGTGTCTGCTTTTTTTGAGGTTGAAGCTTCTCCTTTTTGGCACACACATTATGTGTTTGGTAAAGAAAATGTCAAGAGAAAGAAAGTGCTCACTGCATCATTTATCGATTTGCTCACGATTAACACTTTAATTCCTTTTTTGTTTTGTTATTACAAAGCCAATGGAGTTGAAAAGATTGAAGACCTCATTCACTGGGCTTCGTCACTAAAGCCAGAGTCAAATGGGATTATTCGCGCATTTTCTTCTTTGGGAATTTCTACTGCATCTGCCCTTGACAGTCAAGCTCTACTACAGCTAAAGCACTATTATTGTGAAGAAAAAAAATGTCTTTCTTGTTCATTTGGGCATGAGTTGATACAATCTTAATATATTTGTCAACATGAGGCTAGCACACCGCATTCGTCATCAACTAGAACGTCACGGATTTGAAGTTTGTTCAAGACTTGCAGATCGTTTAGGTATGCGAGCAAGACCAGTTCGCTTATTTTTTATCTATATTAGCTTTTTCTCATTAGGGATTGGTTTTGCCCTATATTTAATTTTAGCGTTTTGGCTTCGCTTGAAAGATTTAGTTTACGCCAAACGTTCTTCAGTTTTTGACCTTTAGCACTATTTATGAAACGAATATTTTTTACACTAACAGCTCTTTTTTTATCCACTTTTTCATACGCGCAAGACAAAGGTCTTGACGACAGAATCAATGAAGCATTTACCCCAGTTGCAGATTGGTGGGGTGCAGTAGTTCTTCATAATCTACCCGGAACAAGTGTACCAACCATTATCTTTTTATTGGTTGGTGGAGCCTTGTTTTTTACGATTTATTTTGGATTTATCAATTTCTACCGTTTTCCTTTGGCAATTAATGTTGTTCGCGGAAAATATGACCATGTTGACAGTCATCAAGCCGAAGAAAAAAATGCTGTTTTTGAAGTAGATGGTGATTTGCCAGATACAATCAAAGACGAAAGTAATGAAGGTGAAGTGAGTCATTTTCAAGCACTTGCGACTGCTGTCTCCGGAACCGTTGGAAACGGAAACATTGCCGGTGTTGCGCTAGCTATTGCGATTGGCGGTCCTGGCGCAACTTTCTGGATGATCCTTTGTGGTCTGATCGGAATGTCAACCAAGTTTGTGGAATGTACTCTCGGGGTAAAATATCGTGATGTTGGTGAAGATGGGACTGTCTATGGTGGTCCAATGTATTATCTAACAAAAGGATTAAAAGAGCGTGGATTTGCTCGTTTCGGAAAATTTTTAGCAGTCACTTTTGCGCTACTATGCATTGGCGCATCTTTTGGGGGTGGAAACGCTGCCCAATCCAATCAAGCAGCTATGCAGTTGGTGAGCTCTTTCGGCATGGAAGGCGGGAGTGCACGTACGATCATTGGGGTTATCATGATGATTTTTGTTGGGATCATCATTATTGGTGGAATCAAACGAATCGCTTCAGTCACCGAAAAAGTAGTTCCCTTTATGGCATTACTTTATATTGGAGCCTGTCTTTATATTATTATGACAAACTTTTCATTTGTAGATGATGCCTTTGCAATGATTTTCACGCAGGCTTTTAACCCGCAAGCTGGACTTGGTGGATTGTTGGGTGTCTTAATCACAGGATTCCGTAGGGCAGCATTTTCCAATGAGGCGGGTGCCGGTTCAGCATCAATTGCACACTCTGCTGTAAAAACAAAATACGCTGCATCAGAAGGCTTGGTTGCTTTGCTCGAACCCTTTATTGATACTGTTGTCATTTGCACAATGACAGCACTTGTAATCATTATTTTTAACGGAGATCAAACTATCTTCAATTACGGGGGGGAAAATGGAATTGTGATGATTGACGGCGTTAAGGCGGAAGGTGCAGCAATTACTGCTGCCGCTTTTGCAAACTATATTTCATTTTCAGGACCATTTCTAACAATTGCGGTCGTGTTGTTTGCTATCTCAACCATGATTTCATGGTCGTACTATGGGCTACAATCCTGGATGTTTGTTTTTGGGAAAAGCAAGTGGTCAGACTACACCTACAAGGCCTTGTTCCTTATTTTTATTGTGATTGGCGCTGCTGGTGATATGTCTGCGGTTTGGACTTTTTCAGATGCAATGATTTTAGCTCTCGTATTCCCGAACATGATTGGTCTTTTCTTCCTATTTCCGAAGGTTAAAGAAGAATTAAACAGATACTTAAAAGCACTTCGTGTAGCAAAATAACTAACCATATTTCATGCCCCTATCTTCTTCATGGACACGTTCACAAAGACGCGGTTTACTCGTTATCGTAATTTTGTTTGGGCTTGGTCATTCACTGCTTTATTTTGCATCGTCACCAGAGCAAACAGAAGTATTGCTTACAACTTTCCCAGACGATTTAATAGCGCGCAATGATTCTTTGTCTCAACACACCACGTCAAAAGACACCATATACCCTTTTAATCCAAACTTCCTGAATGAGTGGCAGGCATATCGATTGGAGCTCCCTAAGTTCTTGGTCGACTCTATCAAATCACGTGTTGCGCAAAAGAAATATTTTAACTCCGTCAATGTGTTTAAACAGTACATTGATGTTCCAGATTCGGTATGGCAAAAGATAGAGCCTTTAGTAAAGCTGTCGAAGAGAATATATCATCCCAATTTTCAACGAGAAAATCGCCCAAAAAAACAGCTTAACCTTGCTACTGCTGTTGAACTTGAGCAGGTCTATGGAATTGGTCCTTCCTTGTCGTCTCGCATCATTGATTTGCGCACGACCCTCGGCGGATTTTTGGCGAAAGATCAACTCAGTGATGTCTGGGGAATTGACAAAGCCGTCCTGACAAACCTATGGCATTCTTTTACTCTGGATTCTGTTCCGTCAAACCAAAAGCTAGACATCAATTTTGCAACAGTGTCAGAATTGGCATCAAACCATTATATCGGTTACAGTTTGGCAAGTAGAATTGTTGCGCATCGCACCCATACTGGTCACATAGATTATTGGCATTCTATCGCTGATAATTTTGAATTGGATAGTATCCGCATTGCTAGAATTGCCTTATATTTGAACAATAAATAAAAGAAGAATAAATTCTAAAAACTTTCTACTTTACTATGATAGATCCCACTTTAGAAACAAAACAGCTGGTTGCAGACTCAGCGCGTGATTTTGCGCAACAATTTATCTTGCCTCACGTGATGGAATGGGATGAAGCGCAGCACTTTCCTGTGGAGGTTATGAAGAAAGCTGGTTCGTTTGGTTTTTTAGGTATGCTTGTTCCTGAGGCCTATGGTGGATCGGGATTTGGGTACCATGAATATGTTGCTGTGGTTCAAGAGATTTCAAAAGTAGACCCATCCATAGGTTTGTCAATTGCTGCGCACAACTCCTTGGCGACCAATCACATTCTTAAATTCGGAACGGAATCTCAAAAACTACAATGGCTTCCTAAGCTAGCTTCTGGCGATTGGATCGGTGCTTGGGGTTTGACGGAGCACAATACAGGGTCAGACGCTGGTGGCATGAACTCAACGGCTGTTAAAGATGGTGATAATTGGATTTTAAATGGCACAAAAAACTTTATTACACATGGGATATCTTCTGATGTAGCAGTTGTTATTTTTAGAACTGGAGAAAAAGGGGACAGTCATGGCATGACGGCTTTTGTTATTGAGCGCGGAACACCAGGGTTCACATCAGGAAAAAAAGAGAACAAACTGGGAATGCGTGCGTCAGAAACCGCAGAACTTATTTTTGATCAGTGCCGAATTCCTGACGAAAATCGACTTGGTGAAGTCGGTGATGGGTTTATTCAATCAATGAAAATTTTAGATGGTGGGAGAATTTCTATTGCAGCTCTCTCGCTGGGGGTTGCTCGCGGCGCGTACGAGGCGGCTGTGAAATATGCCAAAGAACGTGTGCAGTTTGGCAAGCCAATAAGCAGTTTCCAGGGTATATCATTTAAGCTTGCCGATATGGCAACCAATATTGAAGCGGCTGAATTGTTGACCCAACAAGCTAGTCAACTTATCAACGAGGGCAAGAAAATGACTAAGCAAAGCGCCATGTGTAAGCTTTTTGCTTCTGAAGCTTGTGTGCATATCGCAAACGAAGCTGTGCAAGTTTTTGGGGGCTATGGATACTCTAAAGAGTTTCCTGTTGAAAAATTTTATCGCGACTCTAAACTCTGCACCATTGGTGAGGGGACTTCTGAAATTCAAAAAGTGGTCATCGCAAAGCAAATTTTAAAATAAAGAGTTGCCGAAAAGTAAATTAAACTTATATTTGCACCCAATACTAAAGAGAGGAGGTTTAGGACTATGCTAATAATACCAATTAAAGACGGAGAAAATATCGATCGCGCCCTAAAGCGCTTTAAAAGAAAATTTGATAGAACTGGTGGGATGCGTCAACAGCGTGAGCGCAAAACATTTACCAAACCTTCTGTAGCTCGTCGAGCTGAAGTTCAAAAAGCACAGTATATACAAAAACTTCGAGACAAAGAAGATATATAGCACGCTAGATATACGCTAAAAATATTGCATCGAACATGAGTTTTTATTAACTTGTGTTCGATGTTTTAGTTTGTGATATGTCTTTCACCCCATTTATTAATTATATAACTCTTGAGAAAAGATTTTCTCCACATACGCAACACGCATACCGAGCAGACCTAAAATCTTTTGCTGCTTTTTGCAAGTCCAACTATGACCTCACAGACCTTTCACAAGTTCATTATCCAATGATTCGTGACTGGATTGTGTATTTATCAAAAGAAGGTCGAAAAAATCAAACGATCAATAGGAAGTGTTCGGTGCTAAAGACCTATTTTGGGTTTCTTCAAAAAGTGGGTCAAATCAAGCATTCACCTATGCAGTTCCATCGCCAGCTCAAAGCCACTCCAAAATTAGTTGTTCCTTTGACGGAAACAGAATTTCGCGCGGTTTTTGACATGTACGACGACAAAGATTATACTGGTGCACGAGATGCGCTGATGTTGGAGTTGTTGTATACAACAGGAATAAGACGTGCTGAACTCCTTTCCCTCAATCTTGACGCTTATGACAGTATCAGTGCGCAATGGCGTGTTGTTGGTAAGCGCAACAAAATGCGTTTGATTCCCTTACTACCAAAAGTTGTGAAACGCATTGATGCTTATTTGACTTTTCGGAATGCTGAGGCGAATGCTTCATCAACAAATTTGTTGTTTTTCAACACAAAGGGTAAGGCACTGAACCCATCATACGTGTACAAGTGTGTGACTAGCTACCTTTCAAAAGTATCGACAAAACAAAAGGTCAGTCCACATGTATTGCGCCACACTTTTGCGACGCACCTGCTCAATCGAGGCGCAGACATCAACAGTATTAAAGAAATTTTAGGACATAAAAGCTTGTCTTCTACTCAGATATATGCTAAGGTGCAACTTCCTAAAATGAAACAAGATTACCTAACCGCCCACCCGCGCGCATAGCCGCTGGGCACAAACCCTTACAATATGAAAATAAATATTCAGACCGTCCATTTTTCAATGAATTCAAATTTGAAAACATATATCGACAAGCGATTGTCAAAGCTCAGCCTGTATCACAACCATATTATAAGCATTGATTTGTACCTCAATCTCGACAATCCGTCGAGTCAGACAAACAAAGCGGTAGAGCTTCGAGTACATATTCCAGGAGATGACGTGGTTGTGGGTAAAAAAAGTGATGCCTTTGAAAAAGCGCTAGATTTAGCTGCTTCGACGGCAGAAAGGTTGTTAAAACGCCGAAAAGAAAAAACGCGTATTTGATATTTTTATTTTTGGTCACAAAATGCTTTGATTAAAAAAAAATAAATAGATACATTTGCAATCCGCTTTTGAGCGGGATTTTTTTGCCGATGTAGCTCAGCTGGCTAGAGCAGCTGATTTGTAATCAGCAGGTCGTGGGTTCGAGTCCCTCCATCGGCTCT
>JABHGH010000050.1 GCA_018672145.1 Flavobacteriaceae bacterium | reverse complement strand
ACACGTGCTGTTATCTTATCAAATATGATGGGCTCTTTGCGACCATCTCTTTTTAGTACATACATCTCTCCTCTTTTTTGACAATAAGATACTACCCCTAAATGGGGACAACTACTCTGTTAAATTTGTGAAAAAGGACCTTAAAAGTCGTCGTCGAACGAATACTTTTCTTTCTGTTCGGTCTCTTGTTTCAATACCCCTGCTTTCTGATATTCTGAAACTCGCTTTTCGAAGAAGTTTGTTTTTCCTTGAAGCGAAATCATATCCATGAAATCAAATGGGTTGGTTACGTTGTATTCTTTTTCTAGCTCTAATTCGACCAACAATCTGTCGGTGACAAACTCCAAATATTGCGTCATGAGTTTGGCATTCATCCCAATTAAGCTCACTGGCAGTGACTCGGTGACAAATTCGCGCTCTATCGAGAGGGCATCTAGGATGATTTCACGAATTCGTGCTGGCGGAACTTTGTTGATCAAGTGCTTATTGTGAAGGTGTACTGCAAAATCACAGTGCATTCCTTCATCACGCGAAATCAACTCATTTGAAAATGTGAGGCCCGGCATAAGTCCACGTTTTTTGAGCCAAAAAATGGAACAAAAAGCACCCGAAAAGAAAATTCCTTCGACGGCTGCAAAAGCAATCAAACGCTCGGCAAACGAATCCGAATCTATCCAACGCAAGGCCCAATCGGCTTTACGCTTGATCGCGGGAAAAACTTCGATCGCACGAAACAACTTATCCTTTTCCGTTTCGTCTTTCACATAAGTATCAATGAGCAAAGAGTAGGTTTCCGAATGAATATTTTCCATCATAATTTGGAAACCATAGAAAAACTTAACCTCGCTATACTGTACCTCGTTGACAAAATTCTCTGCCAAATTTTCGTTAACAATTCCGTCAGACGCAGCAAAAAACGCAAGGATGTGTTTGATGAAATAACGCTCATCGTCATTGAGTTTGTTTTGCCAGTCTGTCAAATCTTGGTGCAAATCAATTTCCTCTGCTGTCCAAAAACAAGCTTCTTGCTTTTTGTACCACTCCCAAATATCATGATGCTGAATGGGAAATATTACAAATCGATTTTCGTTTTCTTTCAGGATCGGTTCGATTGCTGCCATAATTTTATTTGTTTTAAGGGTATGTTATTGTTTAATGAAATGAACCTTACAAAGCTTCCAATTTTTTATCAAAATTAAAAGTCATAGTTTTTCACAAAGCAACTTACTTTTTAACATTCGTTCAGTTTTTTCCTACGAATCATTAAACACTATCCTTTTTTAATCGACACGTGCACAGTGTGTTACCTCCCTCTATATGATAGAACGTCAGTGCTGAATGTTTTTGTCAGATTTTATTTTTTGTTTTGCTCGATTGCCACACGCTCCAATTCTGCAAACCAATCTTCGCCAAATTTTTTGATTAATGCCTCCGCGACAAATCGGTACAACGGCATTTTGATTTGAGCGCCATGCGAGCAGCCTCCGCCACAAATCTGCCAGCGGTGATAGTTGACTGCCGTGAAGGCAGAATAGTCGGTTACACGTACTGGGTACAAGTGACATGAAATTGGTTTTTTCCAGTCCACAGCACCTGCTTTATGGGCTTGTTCGATCCCACAATGCGCCCATCCACGATCATCAAAAGTGGTGTATGCACAGGCAGCGCCATCAATCAAAGGGGTCTCCAAACTGCCATCTTTAGCGACGATCGAAGTGCCCTGCGTAGCAATTGCGTCCCGGCCAGCATCGTTCAGAAAAGGAGAAATGGCATCATAATCCGCAGCTAGTCTATCGACTTCCGTCTTGTCGAGGGGCGCTCCCGCCTCGCCTTCCACGCAACAAGCCCCTTTACATTGAGACAAGTCACATGCAAAATGCTCTTCAAACAACTCCTCTGAAACCAACGTTTTGCCCAATGTAAACATCTTGCGAAGCTACACAAATATCTTGACGCTCATTTCTTTTATAAAAGCAAGGATTGTATCTTTGGCCCATGTTTGATTTCAAAGAAATTTTTACAGCCGGAATGGTCCTCTTTGCCGTCATTGATATCATAGGTAGCACACCAATTATTATTGGTTTGCGCCAAAAAGTAGGCCATATTCAGTCGGAAAAGGCCTCCTTGGTCGCCATGATTATTATGATTGGCTTTTTGTTTGTTGGTGAAGAAATTCTCAACCTTATCGGTATTGACGTCAATTCTTTTGCTGTAGCGGGGTCGATTGTTATTTTCTTTTTGGCTCTTGAAATGATTTTGGGGATCCAACTTTATAAGGAGGAATCTCCTGAAACTGCCTCTATTGTTCCCATTGCCTTTCCGCTCATCGCTGGAGCGGGAACCTTGACCTCACTGCTTGCCCTGCGTGCCGAGTTTGATGTTGTCAACATTATTGTAGCTATAGTCGCCAACCTCGTTGTTGTCTATGTTGTTTTGAAATCATCGCATCGCATTGAAAAGATACTGGGAAATTCTGGCATCAGTGTAATTCGAAAGGTCTTTGGGATTATTCTATTGGCCATCGCTGTCAAACTCTTTGCCAGTAACGTACAAGAACTTTTTTAGATCAAACTCATGAAAAAAATTATTCTCGTTTTAGGCGTCCTCGCTATCGCTTTGGTTGTGTTCAATCTTTTTCACATCGACTTTTCTGATCCTTTTCAGGGCGACAGCTATGTTGCTTTGGTGGGTGTTACTGCGGGTCTTTGTGCTGTTGTGTTGCTCGCTCTGTTGTGGGTTGCCAAAAAAATCCAAGAGCGCATCAACCGCTAGATTACTGCTAAAGTTTGACCTTTAAAAGGTCGAGTTTCACACCTGCTTTTTCTAAGAATTCTAGGCCTGTTGTGTCCTTGTAGGTTTCGCCGTAGACCACTCGTACAATACCTGCTTGGTGAATGAGTTTGCTGCACTGTTGGCAAGGAGAAAGGGTAATGTAGAGCGTTGATCCCGCACAAGATTGGGTCGAGGCAGCCACTTTCATAATCGCGTTTGCCTCGGCATGAAGCACATACCAGCTTGTGAGGTTGTCCTCGTCCTCGCAGTTGTTTTCAAATCCTGTAGGCGTACCGTTATAGCCATCCGAAATAATCATACGGTCTTTGACAATAAGCGAACCCACTTGCTTGCGTTTGCAATGCGACAGTTTTGCCCATTCCAAGGCCATGCGCATGTAGGCGGTGTCGTAACGTAACTGTTTTTCTTTTGCTATCATCGTGTTATGGCCAGCGTTCGATTAAAATCGGCAACAAGATACCAATTATCATACTGGAAACGACAAGAATCCAATCTCGGCGGTTGCGACCAAACGTGCTAAGGACAAGTGTAGACATCAACAACACCAAAACGCCAAGCGCCATTTGGGCTGCTTCGATCCCCAAGGCAAACGCAAAGAGTGAGAAGAGCATAGGTTGATTTGCATCGCGGATGATATCAAAATAAGACGCAAAGCCAAAACCGTGGATAAGACCAAAAAAGAGGGTCACAAGGGCAACCATAGTGTTGTTGCGCACGAACACACGATGGGCATGCGTCATATTATGAATCGCTGCAACGACAATGCTCAAGGGAATCAAAACCTCGATCCAGGTGGGAGAAACATACACCACATCATAGGAGACAAAAACCAGCGATGCACTGTGCCCGATGGTAAAGTAAGTAATGAGCCAAAAGACCTTTTT
>JABHGH010000067.1 GCA_018672145.1 Flavobacteriaceae bacterium | reverse complement strand
TTTGTTGCATTGGTTTCTTCGATACTATCAGAGCTACAAGCTTCCAGGAAACTCAATCCAAAAAAAGCAAAGGCTACCGATGGACAAGCCTCTTTTAAAAATGACCTTCTGTCTTTCATTCTTTTTTCTTTAAATATACAGAAATTAAGATTAGATGCCCCTCATCCTCAAGTCGTTTTCCTTGAAAATTGTAAGATTTTAGATAACTTGCAAAGATGAAGTATACATCTAAATCGTTTTGCCTTATACTTGTCATCCACCTCACTGGCAGCATCTTTCCACATAATATTTTTGGTCAAATCAATCCTGAAAATGTTGAAATTATTAGAGATGCCTACGGGGTTCCTCACATCTATGGGAGAACCGATGCAGATACAGCTTACGGACTTGCGTGGGCACACGCAGAAGACGATTTTTTGACGATTCAAAAAGCTTATTTGGCTGGTAACGGACAGTTAAGCCAATGGAAAGGAAAAGGTGGTGTGGGTGCTGATTTTTTAACCCAATTTATCAATTCGAAAGAAACCGTATTAAATCTTTATGATACCATAAGTGAAGAATTTAAAGCTGTTCTTCACGGATATGCCGAAGGCCTAAATGCATATGCCAAACACCATCCCGAGGAAGTGATACTGTCCTCTTTTTTTCCTATTACTCCCCAAAAAATACTGATCTATTCTCAACTACAACTTTTTGTTTCTAATCAAGGGGATAAATTGGTGGAAGCTATTTACACAAATCAAATGCCCAAATACGTCAAGCCCTTTGAGGAAGATGTGCAGGGGTCAAACCTGATTGCGTTGAGTCGAAGCAAAACTGGAACCGACGAAACATTTTTGACCATCAACACCCATCAGCCATTGGAGGGTCCCACATCTTGGTATGAAGCTCATTTGGTTAGTGAAGAAGGCACAAACATTATAGGCGCAACCTTCGCAGGTGCTCCGTGTATCTTAACTGGTGCCAACCAGTATTTGGGTTGGACACACACTGTGAATTATCCCGATAAGGCCGATGTTTATGAACTTGACATGGTCAGTAAAAATACCTACTTGATTGATGGTATGGAACATGAACTCGTAACGAAAAAAGCCAAAGTATATGTGCATTTTCTAGGGTTAAAGATTCCAATCAAGAAAAAATACTATGAAAGCATCTATGGTCCTACACTCAAAAACAAAACCGCTGTTTTCTCGGTAAGAACCCCGAGCACAACAAACATCAATGCCCTCGAACAGTGGTGGAGAATGGGCAAAGCACGTTCGTTTTCTGAGTTTTACAAATATCTCGAATGGAATGCTCTTCCGGGCTACAACATCGGATATGCCGATCGAAATGACACTATTTTTTATATTTCAAATGGCAAAATTCCAAGAAGAAACCCAAACTATGACTGGAAACTTCCTGTGGCAGGAAACACTAAAAAAACTCTTTGGAATACGTATTACAAAACCCAAGAACTCCCGCAAGTCATTGCACCTAAAGCAGGCTATATCTACAACGCAAATCACAGTCCTTTTCGTTCAACAGGAACGGAAGAAAATCCCAATCCTGATGATTTTGCAGAAGCTATGAATTACGAGCGTTATGACAACAACCGTAGCACTCGTTTGTTTGCCTTGCTCAACGAAAAAGATACACTCTCATTTGAAGATTTTAAACGAATAAAATACGATCGAAAGCTTCCAACACCCCTCAACTATAATTTTATCGACTTTAATGCACTTTTTGATATGAATCCCAAAGAATATCCCGACGTTGCGCTAGTCTTACAACAGATTCAAGAGTGGGATCGTGTTGCCGATGCCAATTCGTATGGAGCAGGCGCATATGCTGTTTTTTATTATTCATTGGGTGAGTACTACAGTCAATTGGGACCCTCTAAAATCGTTGATCCACCATTGATTTACACCTGTTTAAAAGAAGCCAAAGCGTATATGTTAAAGCACTTTGGAACTACTGAAATTCGCTTAGGAGACTTTCAAAAACTTGTTCGAGGTGATAAAGAACTTCCCATTTACGGCTTGCCTGACGTCATTACAGCCATGCGAGGAAAAGCTTACAAAAATGGTCGTGTAAAAATCAATCATGGGGAAACGTATATCGGATTGATTCGCTTTAGCCCTGACAAAACAACTGTTCGATCTGTGGTCCCTTATGGAAGCAGCAACCACCCCTCTTCTAAGCACTTTGATGATCAAATGGAGATGTATCAACACTTTAAAACAAAACAGATGTCGTTTGACCGTAGCGATGTGATACAAGGTGCCAAAAAGATCTACCACCCCCAGTAATTCTATTCTTTGTGACGCCTTCAAAAATTATGTGTTAATTTTGTCGAAAAACCAACATGATTGTAGAGCAAATTTATACCGGTTGCTTATCACAAGGTGCTTACTACATTGAAAGCAATGGCGAAGCAGCTGTGATTGATCCACTTCGTGAGGTTGCACCCTACATGGATAGAGCAAAAAAAAACAATGCCAAAATCAAATATATTTTTGAAACTCATTTTCATGCTGATTTTGTCAGTGGACACCTCACTCTCTCCAATAAGACTAAGGCACCCATTGTCTTTGGCCCACTCGCCGATCCAGATTTTGATGTGATTATTGCAGAAGACGGGCAGTCCTTTAGCATCGGAGATGTGACTATAACCGCCCTACACACCCCGGGACACACCATGGAAAGCACCACCTATTTGCTTCGTGATGCCAATGGAAAAGACCATGCCATTTTTAGCGGTGACACTTTATTTTTAGGTGACGTTGGACGACCAGACCTCGCTCAAAAGAAAAACGAAATAACACAAGAACAATTGGCTGGAACGTTGTTTGATAGCTTACGAAACAAAATCATGCCGTTGCCCGACGATGTAACTGTTTATCCTGCCCATGGTGCTGGCTCGGCTTGTGGTAAAAAAATGATGAAAGAAACTGTGGACACCCTAGGGAACCAAAAAAAGGTAAACTATGCCCTTCGGGAAGACATGACAAAAGAAGAGTTCGTGAATGAAGTCATTGACGGACTGATGCCACCACCACAATATTTCCCGGAAAATGTCAAAATGAACAAGTCTGGTTATCAAGATATTGATGTTGTGCTTTCAAATGGAAACAACCCCTTGAGTGCTGATGCTTTTGAAGCCGCTGCTAACAAATTCGGCGCGGTAGTGTTAGATGTTCGCAGCGCAGATGACTTTTCTTCAGGACATATTCCAAACTCCATTTTTATCGGAATTGATGGTGGTTTTGCCCCTTGGGTGGGAACACTCATTGGAGATACCCAACACCCAATTTTGATTGTCGCTCCAAAGGGTCGAGAAGAAGAAACAATCACCCGTTTATCACGAGTTGGTTTTGACAATGCCATTGGGTTTTTAGATGGCGGGGTTGATCGTTGGAAAAATGCATCTAAGGACATTGAAAAAATTGAAAACTGCACCGCTGAACAATTACAAAATATAATTCACGACCAAGTGACTGTTTTTGACGTTCGCAAAGAGAGTGAATTTCAAGCTACGCATATACCTAACGCAAAGCTAGTCCCCCTAGATAGACTGAACAATGATCTCAGTCAATTTAGTAAAGACAA
>JABHGH010000047.1 GCA_018672145.1 Flavobacteriaceae bacterium | reverse complement strand
TTTTTAAGGGCACACCAACCGTGCGAACAGTTTCTGTAAAATAGGTGTTGCCCAAAAAAATTTCGTGATTGATTTCATCGGTTCTTAGCGTTGCCCAAAACAGCCCAATCCCAGCTTGGTAATGAAAGCGAAACTTTTGATTTTTAGAGTCATTATACTTCCCGATCAACAGATTGAGTTGGCGGTAAATTTCATCGGGTTGGTCACCAAAAAACACATATTCATCCCCAGTATAATAGCCGATACTATAAAGCGTTTTGTTGCGAAAGAGATTAAGCTCAATGCCTTCGGCATAATAATCATCAATCACATCTAGCTTTCCTTTAACCGATAGAGAATATTTGCCGATCGATTGGGCTTGCATTAGTGATAAACTTAAAAACAGAAAAAGTAGGTATATGGTTTTCATGACAAAGAAATGGGATAAATATGAGATAAGGTAATCATTTTTTTAATTCATGTCTAGCCATCTTTGTATTTTAGCAATCATGAAAATCATTTCCTATAACGTCAACGGTATTCGCGCTGCCTTGCGTAAAGACTTTTTAGAATGGTTAGGTGCTGCTTCACCCGATGTGCTGTGTTTGCAAGAGATCAAAGCCAACCCTGACCAGTTTGATGCCTCTGTGTTTGAAGGGCTGGGCTATATGCACAATTATTGGTTTCCCGCCGAAAAGAAAGGATACAGTGGGGTAGCGGTGTTGTGCAAGCAAAAACCAAACGAGGTGGTTTATGGCACAGGCATTGACTATATGGACGGCGAAGGGCGCAACCTCCGTGTCGATTTTGATAACGTTTCTGTGATGAGTCTATACCTTCCTTCGGGGACCAATCCCGAACGTTTGGACTTTAAGTTTACCTACATGGATGATTTTCAAACCTATATCAACACCTTGAAGCAAACCCACCCCAACCTCGTGATTTGTGGCGATTACAACATCTGTCACGAAGCCATCGACATCCATGACCCCGTGCGTAATGCAAAAGTATCCGGCTTTTTGCCTGAAGAACGTGCGTGGATAGATCAGTTTATGCAACAAGGCTTTACCGATTCGTTTCGTCATCTCAATGAAGAGCCACACAATTACAGTTGGTGGAGCTACCGAGCAAATGCCCGTGCTAATAATAAGGGATGGCGTATTGACTATGCCATGGTGTCCGAGCCCCTAACCAAACATATTGAAAGAGCATTTATCCTTCCCCAAGCTGTCCATTCTGACCACTGTCCTGTTGGCGTCACTTTGAATATGAATTTATGAAATATACCACTTTACCTCACTCGGATGTCCGTGTGAGTAAAATCTGTTTAGGCACCATGACTTGGGGCAATCAAAACACAGCCGCAGAGGGCTTTGAACAAATGGATTATGCATTAGACCAAGGCGTTAATTTTTTTGACACAGCAGAGCTTTATCCAGTACCTGCAAATGCGGAGACTTATGCTGATACCGAACGCATTATGGGAGATTGGTTTGCCGCTCGAAAAAATAGAGACAAGGTTGTACTTGCCACCAAAATCGCGGGCCCCGGATCGTATACGGCTCATATTCGTGCTTCTGGCTTTACGCCCAACAGTATTCGTGAAGCATTGGAGGGAAGTTTACAACGACTAAAAACAGATTATATCGATCTGTTTCAATTGCACTGGCCTGAGCGTTCAACTAATTTTTTTGGTAATCGAGATTATTCTCCAAACCTAGATGAGCAATGGGAAGAGAATTTTGAACAAATTTTAGAAACGCTAGATGGACTAATTCAAGATGGAAAAATTCGACACATTGGACTGTCAAATGAAACGCCTTGGGGCGCAATGAAATACCTCGCGCTGTGTCAATTCAAAAACTTACCCCGGATGAAGACAATCCAAAACCCCTATTCGCTTCTCAATCGCACGTTTGAGGTGGGAAATGCGGAGGTTTCACACCGTGAACAGTTGGGTTTATTGGCCTATTCTCCCATGGCTTTTGGGGTGCTTTCAGGAAAGTATCGTGGCGGAAAACTACCTGAAAACAGTCGACTGAAATTATTTCCCAGAATGGCACGCTACAACAGTGAAAAGTCCCTCGAAGCAACCGAAGCATATGCCGAGATTGCGGAAAGACATAAACTATCTCTGGCAACATTATCCCTCGCATTTGTTACAGACCGACCGTTTGTGACTTCGAATATTATTGGCGCAACAACAATGGCTCAACTCAAAGAGAATATCGCATCATCTGCTGTAAGCTTGTCAGAAGAAATCCTAGATGAAATCAATGCGGTGCATAGCCGAATACCAAATCCTGCGCCTTAAAAGAGCAGTTCGACCAAGTCACGAATATTATCAAGCGCAATTACTTTGAGTTTGCTTGCGGGCATGGTATTTTTTTGGGCAACGACGAGGGTTGTAAAGCCCAGTTTTTCGGCTTCTTGAATACGCTGTTCGATACGTGGCACATTGCGCAGCTCTCCAGATAACCCAACTTCAGCAGCAAAACAATATTTTTCGGGTATAGCAACATCCAAGCTGCTCGACAAAATAGCTGCTGCAACTGCAAGGTCAAGAGCGGGGTCGTCGATGCGGATACCACCTGCCAAATTGAGGAATACATCTTTTGCGCCTAATTTAAATCCAGCTCGTTTTTCCAATACTGCCAAAAGCATGTTGAGTCTCTTAACGTTAAAGCCCGTAGAGCTTCGTTGAGGAGTACCATAGACCGCTGAGCTTACAAGTGCTTGACATTCAATTAACATGGGTCGCATTCCTTCTAGTGTTGCAGCAATGGCGTGACCACTCAACTGACTGCTATTGGTCGAAATAAGCAACTCACTTGGATTCTGAACAATACGAAGTCCTTTAGACTGCATCTCATAGATTCCGAGTTCTGCCGTTGATCCAAATCGGTTTTTGGGAGTTCGTAGAATACGATACATATAGTTACGATCCCCTTCAAAGTGCAAAACCACATCAACCATGTGTTCTAAAATCTTTGGTCCTGCGATCATTCCATCTTTGGTAATGTGACCAACAAGTAGCACGGGAATATGCATTTGCTTGGCAAAGCGTTGAAGAGCGGAAGTACATTCACGCACTTGTGAAACACTTCCTGCTCCACTATCGATGACCTCGGTTTGAAGAGTTTGAACAGAATCAACAATCAAAAGCTTTGGTTTGAGCTTATTGACTTGAACTAGGATTTGCTCAACATTGGTTTCGTTGAGTAAATAACAATGTTCGTTTTCCTCTTCCATCCGATTGCTTCTCAACTTGATTTGGGTCAAGCTTTCTTCTCCCGACACATAGAGCGTTGGATACTTGACTTGTAAGGCAAGTTGGAGGAGTAGGGTTGATTTTCCAACACCTGGTTCTCCAGCGAGCAAAACCAATGACCCTGGCACAATGCCTCCGCCCAAGACACGATCCAATTCAGAGTCACCTGTTCGCAATCGAGGTTGTTGATTTTCAGATACTTCATGAATTGGGACGGGCGTAGCGTTTTGAGTAGCTGGAGAAGGATTCCAGTTTTTGGTTTTGGGATTTTGCAACACTTCCTCCGCGATTGTGTTCCATTCTTTACAAGCATGACATTGTCCTTGCCACTTGCTGTATTGCGTCCCACAATTCTTGCAAAAAAAAGCTGTTTTTACTTTCGCCATCTTCTTCCGAAAGATACTTATTTTTTTCGGTTGACTATTGGTAGGATAGCAAAAGATAGACCACCAAAAAGAAGGATCATAATGGTTTGGATTGTCCACATAATCCAACCATATGCAAGTGCCAATTCATAAGACAATTCATAGTGGCTAAACACAGCGGCTACTGCGAGAGGGTAAAGCCCAATCCCACCATTAGTCATGGTGATGGACAAACCACCTGCAATAAAAGCAAGTAAAATGGCTTCAAAACCAAGATGCTCGGCACCTGGAAGAGCAAATTTAACTACCCAAAACATCAATATATACATGACCCAAATAAAAAGAGTGTGCGTCCAGAAAGCAAAAGCATTAGGCAGCGATCGTATCGAAATAATACCTTGGTAAAGTTCTTTAAAAAAGGACTTTAGACGAGCTAAAAAAGGAAATTTTTGGGTGTTTATAAGAAATGGGGATACAATCAAAAAAGTAACGACGCCAAGAACGATCACAAAAGTTGTCAGTAGAGCCGTCGAGCTATCAAGTTGGGATTCTACCCAGTCGCCTCCCAACAGAAATCCGGTAAATATAAGAATGAGGAGCATCAGCAAATCAATGATTCGTTCACTGATTACAGTGCCAAACCCTTTGGGGAAAGGGATTTTTTCATAGGCGGATAACACAGAAACACGCAGGATTTCACCAGATCGGGGGACGCCTAAATTAGATAAATAGGCAATCAAAACAGAACACGTGAGATTGATAAAACGAGGTTTGTAGCCAAGAGGAGCAAGTAAAAATCGCCAACGGTACGCACGAGAAAGGTGGCTTAAAACACCAAAAAGAATAGAAATAAAGATTGGTAGTGGATGGGCTTGTTGCACATATGACCATATTAAAACTCTTTGTTCTTCGGTCGTTGAGTGAAACGAATAATAGATCAGAAACAATCCTAATCCTAAAGGCAATATGATTTTGAGTAGTTTACTTAGTGATTTGGGCAAAACTAGCTTATGGTATTGGTTTCGGTGTCAGGGAAGACAATAGTGGGCTTAAATTTTGTCGCTTCTTCTATTGTCATTTGCGCATAGCTGATGATGATGATGACATCTCCTTTTTGCACTTTGCGAGCAGCAGGTCCATTGAGTGTAATCTCGCCACTGTTTTGCAAGCCTTTAATCACATAGGTTTCCAGGCGTTCTCCGTTATTTATGTTGACGACTTGAACTTTTTCTCCTGAAATCAAATCAGCAGCCTTCATCAACACAGGGTCGATCGTAATGCTCCCGACATAGTCCAAATCTGCACCAGTAACTGTTACACGATGAATTTTAGATTTTAGAACCTCTATTGTCATGCGGCAAATATACTCAATTGAGTGACAAATTATCGATTAGCCTTATCCCGTCTACCTTTACAGCAATGAAAGCGCGATAAGTCGTGTTATTTTGCTTTTCATCTGCAATTTTTAAGGTGCTTTCATCTGCAATCTCAAAATATTCTAGAACAAATGCGGGCGATTGATCAAACATATTGCCAATTAATGTTTTGATTTCTGATATAGAATGGGTCAAAAATTTCTCTTTTGACATCTTTAAAACGTGATAAATTAACCGAGCTTCATTTCGCAGTTCAATAGAGAGTCTATTGTTGCGTGAACTCATCGCAAGTCCATTGGACTCCCGCACGGTCGGGACGCTAGAAATTTGAATATTCATTGATTTCCCAATCAGCGAAACAATTTGAAGCTGCTGAAAGTCTTTTTGACCAAAGTATGCGACATCAGGTTGGATAAGCTCAAAAAGTCGTTGCACAACAGTGGCAACCCCGTCAAAGTGACCAGGGCGATTTTGTCCCTCCATTGTCTTGTCAAGTTCTTTAAGCTCATACTTCTTTGAAGCTGTTCCGTCGGGATAAATGCTGCTGACTTTGGGCACAAACACACAAATAGCAGGGTCAATGGCATGTATTTTCTCAAGATCGCTCTCAACGGATGAAGGGTAGTTGTCTAGATCTTTTTTATCATCAAATTGAGTAGGGTTAACGAATATAGTAACAAAGGTGATGAGGTTTTCGGAAACAGATTTTTTGATGATTGAAAGATGCCCTTCATGCAATGATCCCATGGTCGGAACCAAGCCCCAGCTATGGTTGGATGCATTTTCGTTTTGAAAGAGACGGAGCTCTTTTATGGAGACGACTTTAGGCATTTAGCAAAAGTTTAACAGCTTCTGTAAGGAATTATGGACAAACTTCGGCATAAATTTAGTAATTTTGTGTACGCCGAAAAGAATAATATTTGGGTTCTATGACAGAAAAGAAAGTCTTGTTCGTATCCTCTGAGGTAGTACCCTATCTTCCAGAAACAAATTTGTCCAATATGACCTTCGAGGTTCCAAAAAAGGTCAATGAATTGGGAGGTCAAACGCGTATTTTCATTCCAAAATATGGCATGATTAATGAACGCCGTCACCAATTACATGAAGTCATTCGCTTGTCTGGAATGAATCTGGTGATTAATGATATTGATGTGCCCTTAATCATAAAAGTGGCTTCTATTCCCAAGGAGCGTATGCAAGTGTATTTTATAGATAACGAGGATTACTTCAAAGGGAGACAGCTGTCTACCGATGAAGAAGGAAACCTCTATCCAGACAATGACGAGCGTGCTATCTTTTTTGCCAAAGGGGTTATCGAAACAGTAAAAAAACTCAATTGGTCACCAGATGTTATCCATGTACAAGGTTGGATTTCGTTACTCATGCCCTTGTATTGCAAACATTACTATGCCGATGAACCGATATTGGCCAACACCAAAATCGTATCCTCTTTCTTTGGTTCACCCTTTGACCAGCCTCTTTCCAAAGATTTGATCAAAAAATTAGCTTTTGATGGCATTGATGCCGAACACACGAAAGATCTCGCAGTCCCAGATTTCACGGCACTTGCAAAAAATGCAATTCGTCACTCAGATGGACTTATAATTGCAGATAAGGACATTGATAAAGCCATCAAAAAAGAGATATTATCTTCAAAAAAACCTCTGTTAAACTTTGTTGAAACGGAAGATTTTGAAGGTCAATACAATGATTTTTATACAAACCAAATTCTCACTTGAGATATATGAACGTCAGGTTTTCCAGCTTACTCGCATTTGTTGGCATTTTTTTATTTACGTCCTGTAACAAAGAATTCAGTGATGTTGATGCTTCATTACTTCCCACAGATACTTTTGTTATTGAAAAACAGACCGCTTTGGTTGGTGTACAACATGAGCGTATCGAAGTCATTCGTACAGATGATTTATCTTTTCTTTATCTCGGTCAATACCAAGATCCCGTTTTTGGAACAACAACGGCAAGCGTTACTACACAGCTGAGTTTACCTCTTTCATCATCGGGAATATTTGGTCTAATGAGCGCTGAAAACGAGGAAGAAGGAACCAGTACTGATGACACTAATATAAACCCACATAACGAAGAAGAGACAGTAAAAAATGTCTGGTTGGAGTTGCCTTTTTATACCAATCAACGTGACAGTGATGGTGATGGTGTCATAGACATATTTGACATTGATCCAGACGACAAGGAAAGTGATTCAGATGGTGACGGCCTAACGGATATTCAAGAATCAATGTCTGTAAACTTTGACCCCCTCAAAGCAGACACAGATGGTGACGGCATCAACGACGGTGAGGATACCGACACCATTAACCCAGATGCCGATGCAAACAATTATGAAATCGAGTTTTTATTTGGTGATTCATCACAAGAAGTGCATTTTCAAGTAAAAGAACTCAGCTATTTTTTACCACTGCTTGATCCTGACGACAACTTCCAATCCATCAGATCTTTTTATTCCAACAACGACTTGGAAGAAGAGGGCTTTACCTCAAACATCCTTTATGACGATAAAATCAATTTATCCTTTGAGGAGCTGGTGTTTTATAACGAAGATGACCCCGAAACAGAAGATGTTGATGAATCAACTTTGGTTGGAGAGCGATTAGCTCCGCGTGTTCGCATCCCTTTAGAGCCTTCCTATTTTCAACAAAAACTTTTTGAAAGAGAAGGTGAATCAGTGCTAATCGATAATAACGATTTTCAAGAATACTTCAATGGACTGGTCATCAGTATTCAAAACAATACAAATCCATTGCTGATGCAACTCAATTTTGTAGCTGGGCAAATCAAAATCGAATACGACTTCAAGAAATTGGTTTTAATTGAAGACGGAGATACTGCCAATCCAAGTGATTATGTTGTTGAAGATAGTTCATCAACATATACATTGGGCTTGAGTGGTGTGCAGTTCAATTCGATTGCACAAGATGAGCCAGCATTAGAAGTACAAAATGCATTACGTGGTCAAGATGATGACCAATATATCTACCTCAAAGGAGGATTGGGTGTAGTTTCATATATCGATCTATTTGCAGGAGCTGAGGGGCAATCACAATTGACGGAGTTACAATCCAACCCTTGGTTAATTAACGAAGCCAATCTCACTTTTTATGTGGATCAACAAAAAGTTGCTGATCTAGGGTTGTCAGAACTTCCGAGTCGCCTTTATCTTTTTGACGCTGACGAATCCACCCCTTTAGAAGATTATATTATCGATGGCACATCGGGATCGTATCCCGATCAGGTTAAAACAACATTTGGAGGACTTGCCCAATATAATGAAGCAGGGGAGGTAATTTCTTATAAGTTTGTTATTACGGATCACTTGAGCAAATTGATTCGTCAGCCTGATAATTATGAAAATATCCAACTTGGGCTTTGTGTGAGCAGCGATTACCTCAACATTCAAAGCACTGAAGTCGTACAGCCAGAACTTGAAGTACCTCAATCGGCAATCTCTTCGCCCCTAGGAGTTATTCTTGCTGGGCCAAACCACACAAACCCTGATTTGCGTTTGCAGCTAGAGATATTTTACACGGCCTACCAATAGCCGATTAGAGTACACCTAGCTTTTTTCCTACCTTAATAAAGCTTGATATCGCTTTATCAAGTTGAGATTTTCTCAGTGCTGCCGACATTTGCACACGAATTCGTGCCTTTCCTTTAGGAACTACAGGAAAAGAAAAACCAACGACAAAAATATTTTCTTTTATAAGATGGCGCGCCATGGCTTGCGTCAAATGGTCGTCATAGAGCATTATAGGGATAATAGGATGGGTTCCCGCAACAATATCAAAGCCAGCTTCTTCCATTGCTGACCTAAAATATCGTGTGTTTTCAGTAAGTTGCTCTAGGAATTGAACGTCTTGTTCCAGCAATTCTAAAGCGGTTATCGAAGCACCGACTAAGGCAGGGGCAAGTGTATTGGAAAACAAATAGGGTCTAGAGGTTTGTCTCAATAAATCGATGACTTCTTTTGGACCACAGGTAAATCCCCCCGATCCGCCACCTAGTGCTTTGCCAAATGTCCCTGTTAGGATATCGACTCGACCCATGACCCCTTTGGCTTCGTGAGTGCCACGACCAGTTGAGCCGATGACACCTGTTGCATGACATTCATCAGACATGACCATTGCGTCATATTGATCGGCCAGATCACAGATTTTATCGAGCTGGGCAATCGTACCATCCATAGAAAAGACACCATCAGTTACAATAATTTTGGAACGACAGTTTTTAGCAGCCTTCAGTTGTTTCTCTAAATCCTCCATGTCATTGTTACGATACCTAAATCTTTTTGCTTTACATAGGCGAACTCCATCAATGATTGAGGCATGATTAAGTTCATCGCTGATGATGGCATCATCTGGACCAAAAAGCGGCTCGAACAGCCCGCCATTAGCATCAAAGGCGGCAGCGTATAGAATAGCATCCTCAGTCCCGAGAAAGCTTGCAATTTTTTCTTCAAGAATTTTATGAATATCCTGAGTACCACAGATAAAACGAACGGAAGCCATACCAAGACCGTGTGAGCTGATCTTTTTTTGGGCTGCGTGAAGCAATTTAGGATGATTTGCTAAACCCAGGTAATTGTTTGCACAGAGATTGAGCAGGTCTTTATTTCCAGTCACTCGTACTTGAGAATCTTGAGGGGAAAGAATGATCTCTTCACTCTTATAACGACCACTACTGTGAATTTCTTTTAACTCTTGTTGCAGGCGTGTTTTTATAGATTTGTACATTTGAGTTTATTTTAGACCCCTTAATTTTACAAAAACTAATCCAAAACTTACATGATAAAACAAAGAATATTAATTACTGGAGCGTTAGGCCAATTAGGAGTTTCCCTAATTAGAGTTTTATCAAAACGGTCAGACACCTATATATTAGCTACAGACATCAATGC
>JABHGH010000015.1 GCA_018672145.1 Flavobacteriaceae bacterium | reverse complement strand
CCTGCTATTGCCTTTCGTAAACAATACAACGAATTACCAGACATCAAGGTGTCTTTTAACGATATTGTTGTAAAAGCAACGGCCTTAGCTTTGAAACAACACCCGCAAGTCAACTCCCGATGGTTTGACGATCGCATGCAACTCAACCACCACGTACATATTGGTGTGGCTGTCGCTGTTACTGATGGACTCGTTGTCCCTGTCGTTCGTTTCACTGATGAAATGGCGCTTCCTCAGATTGGTGCACAAGTAAAAGACTACGCCGTTCGTGCAAGAGACAAAAAACTTGCACCCAATGAAATGGAAGGAAGTACATTTACTGTGTCTAACCTCGGAATGTTTGGTATCGATGAGTTCACCTCTATTATAAATCAGCCCAATTCGGCGATTCTTTCAGTGGGTGCCATTGTGCAAAAACCCGTAGTTAAGAATGGTGAAATTGTGGTGGGCCACACGATGCAGCTTACTTTGGCGTGTGATCACCGTACCGTTGACGGAGCAACAGGCGCTCAGTTTCTTCAAACCCTACGTGAATATATCGAAAACCCTCTTCGTTTGGTCATTTAAATCCATTCATGCAAAACGCAAAGCATGTTATCGTAACAGGTGCCAGTCGAGGGATTGGCCGTGCTTTGGTTGATGTATATGTTGATATGGGTCATCAAGTATGGGCACTTTCCCGAAACATTGAATCGTTACAAAACCTCAAAGGAGTACATGCGGTGGAATTGGACATCACTGTCGAAAAACAAATTTCCGATTGGGTTTCTTCTTGCGGTGTCGACCACTTTGATGTATTGATTAACAATGCGGGGATGCTCATTAACAAGCCTTTTTCTGAAACGACTATTGAAGATTATGAGGCCGTTTACCGTGTGAATGTCTTTGGGGTAGCACAATTGATTCGTCATTTGTTGCCTTTGTTTTCAAAACAGACTCACATTGTCAATATAAGTAGTATGGGTGGTGTTAACGGCTCGGCTAAGTTTCCAGGTCTTGCTGCTTATAGCAGTAGCAAGGGTGCGCTAGGTATCCTCACCGAACTATTGGCAGAGGAATTTAAAGACGAAGGACCTCGCACCAACGCATTGGCATTGGGTGCGGTACAGACCGAAATGCTTGCCGAAGCTTTTCCAGGCTATGAAGCGCCAGTGAGCGCAGCTCAAATGGCGAACTATATCGCTGACTTTTCACTCACAGCACATCAATTATACAACGGCAAAGTTCTTCCACTCAGCCAATCTACTCCATGAGTTCGTTTAGCTCGTATTTGCCCGAAAATGCGCGTGCTATGTGTTTCGATTTGATCAAAGACCATAAGATCACGATTCGAGTAGTCAACCCAAGACGCACTAAACACGGAGATTTTCGAAAATTCCCTGATGGCCGTTCACAAATCACGCTCAACAAAATGGAGAATCCTTATCGATTCTTAATCACATTTGTCCATGAATGGGCGCATTGGCTTGTGATTCAAAAAAGTAACTTTCGCACCCAACCTCATGGAAATTTGTGGAAACAAACGTTCAAAACATTGATGCTCCCATTTTTAAATGACCAGATTTTCCCCGAACTTTTGTTGCAGCCTCTTGCTCGTCACATGAAAAGCCCAAAGGCGACGCTAGACGCCGACACTGCCTTGGCTGTTGTTTTAAAAAAATACGACCCTGCTAACGACAAATCTTTTATTTTTGAGTTGGAATCAGGCACTCGTTTTATGGCTGACAATGGAAAAACCTATATCTTAGGTCATCTGCGAAGAAAGAGATATGCTTGTGTACAAGAGGCAACTGGTCGAACCTATCTCTTTGCCGCTCACGGAGAAGTTCAGGTTGTGAATAATGATAAATCAATTGAATGATGGAATCTAAATTTGACTTTCAAGAAGACACGAATGTTGCGAAAAAACAGGTGCAGCAAGAAGCAAAGGGATTTTTTATTAGTGTTTTTCGATTTATTTCTGCTCTGTTGTCTATTCGAAGAGATACAGACTATAAAGCAACACTTCAAGCGATTCACGATGATATTCCACTTCGTGGTGCGACTGCTTGGGTGTTGATTTGCTCGATTTTTTTGGCATCAATTGGACTCAATGCCAATTCGACAGCTGTTGTGATTGGTGCGATGTTGATTGCTCCGCTTATGGGTCCTGTGTTGGGTATTGGTGTTTCTTTGGCGCTCAATGACTTGGCTACTCTTCGCAGGTCTTTGGTCAATTTTGGTGTGATGGTGCTATTGAGTGTCCTCACCGCTACTCTGTTTTTCACTTTCTTTCCTTTGCGAGAAGAATCAAGTGAGCTCCTTGCGCGAGTTAGCCCTGATATTCGCGATGTGCTTATTGCATTTTTTGGGGGCTTGGCCCTTATTATTGCTCGAACCAAAAAGGGAACTATAGCGTCTGTCATTTTCGGTGTCGCCATTGCCACTGCTTTAATGCCACCGCTTTGTACGGTTGGCTATGCACTAGCGCATTCTAATATTTCGTATGCTGTAGGTGCCTTGTATTTGTTTGCCATCAACGCGAGTTTTATTGCCCTTGCCGCATACTTGGTTGTCAAATTGCTTCGTTTTCCAATGACAGAATATGCCAATGCAAAAAGTCGTAGACGTACATCACGACTGGCAACTCTCTTGGCGTTGCTACTGGTTATCCCAGCGGTCTTTACGTTTGTGGATGTTCTCCAAAAAAGTCGCTTTCAGGCTGCAGCAATATTATTTCTCGAAAATGAATTGACAGGAATTGACAATGCTGATTATTTGCGACAGACAGCACGAATCGAGTTCGCAGATCCTCAATCCAAAGTTATCATCAATACCTTTGGTATGGCGCCACTTGCGCCAGCAGTGGAGTCTTTACTTAAAGAACGAATTAAAACCTATGAATCACTTGCTACAACCGAGTTGATTATCAATCAAATGGAGCGTGAAAACAACGTGTTTGATCAGCAGCGCTACCTTCTTGAACTCCGTAAACGTGACTCTTTGGAGTTGATGCGTAAACAAACTCAAATCACTTTACTTGAGGAGCGTATCGGAGAGTTAGACGCTAAAAAAGAAATCAATATTGCTTTTAGTCAGCTGGCCACAGAGTTGAAAGTGATTAGCCCTTATGCTCGTCAAGTACGCTATTCGCAGACATTTATATCAAATTTTGATGAAGTAGACACCTTGGCAATCTTTAGCATTCAGTGGGAATCTTCCCTAGACTCGGTTGGTGTTGTGGAAGAAGAAAACCGATTGCGCAACTGGCTTGAACTCAAACTCAAGAATCGCCCTTTTCGACTCGAAAGTAGTAACTAGCTTTCGAGATAGAGCTTTCTTACTTTTTTGAATAAGTTGGAAGAATAGACAAAGTCTGTTACAGCTTCGTTATCGGTTTTAAAGATGTTATCTTTTGTTCCTTCCCATTCTTTTTCACCATTTTCAAGAAAGAGTATTGTTTCACCAATTTCCATCACCGAATTCATGTCATGAGAGTTAATGACAGTTGTGATGTTATTTTCATGTGTAATTTCTTGGATGAGGTTATCGATAACGATAGCAGTTTTTGGATCGAGGCCTGAGTTAGGTTCGTCACAAAACAGATATTTTGGTCGCATCACGACAGCGCGCGCAATTGCAACTCGCTTTTGCATTCCACCTGATATTTCATTAGGAAGCTTGTTTCGAGCATCGGAGAGGTTGACTCGTTCAATGACAGATTCGGCTTGCGCAATCATTTCCGATTCGGAAAGTTTCGTGAGCATACGTATGGGAAAAAGTACATTTTCCAACACTGTCATGGAATCATACAGTGCACTGCCTTGAAAGACCATACCAATCTCTCTACGCAAAGTGCGGTGTTCATCATCGGTCATGGACGAAAACGGGGTGTTTTCAAAATAAATTTCTCCTTTATTGGGTGTAAACAGACCAAGAAGGATTTTCAGTAATACGGTTTTCCCAGAACCACTTTGGCCGATCACCAAGTTGGTCTTCCCTTTTTCAAACTCCGTTGTAATTCCTTTTAAGACGGCAGTGTCATCAAAATATTTTTGGATGTTTTCGAGTCGTATCATCTTAGGAGAAAAACATATGAGTTGTGAAATAATTAACAACAATAATCACTACCGAACACCACACAAAAGAGACCGTACTTGCGCGTCCCACATCGAGAGCGCCACCTCGCATATAGTAGCCGTGATAGGAGGGAATGGTTGCTAAAATAATGGCAAATAAAAAGGTTTTGATAAAAGCATAAAAAACGTGAAAAGGTTTAAAGTCCATTTGAACTCCTTCTACAAAAGCAGCCGTACTCGAAAATCCGCCATAAATAGTCGCTGCCCAACCACCAAAAATGCCAAGAAACATTGAGAAAATAATAACGATAGGCAAAAGTGTCATGGCAACGAGCTTCGGAAAAATCAGGTAATTGAGCGAGTTGATGCCCATAACTTCGAGTGCATCTATTTGTTCGGTGACACGCATCGTCCCAATGCTTGATGTGATGTAAGATCCGACCTTCCCCGCCAAAATAATGGCCATAAAGGTTGGTGCAAACTCTAAAATGATGGATTGCCTTGTGGCAAAACCAACTAAACTTTCTGGGATAAGTTCCCCGTCGATGTTGAGTGCAGTCTGAATCGAAACTACTCCGCCAACAAAAAAGGAAAGAAAGCAAACAATTCCCAAAGATCCGATAATTAAATCTTGAATTTCTTTAAAGATGAGTCCATACATGACGTTTGCTTTTGTAGGCTTTACAAAGACCATGCGTAGCATTAAAAAATAGGCGCCAATGTGTTTGAGCATTATCATCACACGAAAGTAAAAAATATTGTTTGCTTAAAGTTGTTGTCTTGTAAAAAAAATTACCTTTGATTTTTTAATACGCATTTATGACAAATAAACTCTTTTTAACCCTGTTCATTGTCATTGGCTTGTTGTCTTGCACAAAGCCTGAACAATCTGAATCTCCAAAGCTTGTTGTGGGCATTGTAGTCGACCAAATGCGATATGACTATCTCACTCGTTATTGGGATGACTTTGGACTCAATGGTTTTAAGCGTTTTTATCAAGACGGCTTTGTAAGTCACAACCATCACTTTAACTATTACCAAACCCTTACCGGCCCTGGTCACGCATCCATTGCAACAGGCACTACTCCCTCTATTCACGGAATTATTGGAAATGATTGGTATGACCGTGACCTTGGACACAATGTCTATTGTGTTGATGACGACAGTGTACAAGGCCTTGGTTCGCTAACATCAAAGGGACAAAAATCTCCTCACAGGCTCATTACTACCACCTTTGCCGATCAAGTGCGTTTACATAGTCAATTCCGTAACAAGGTTATTGGGGTTTCTCTTAAAGACCGTTCTGCGATTTTATCAACGGGACACTCGGCCAATGCAGCATACTGGTATGCTGGCAATGATGAAGGAGTGTTCACCACAAGCACACACTATATGGACACCCTTCCAAAGTGGGCTGCCGATTACAATGCTAAAAAATACGCCCACCAGTTCGCGTCTTCCGTTTGGAACAACTTGCATCCTATCGAAACATATACGGCGAGCGGACCTGATAACAGTCCTTATGAGGGTATTTTCGTTGGTGCAGATACTCCGACCTTTCCTTACGATTTAGCAAACTTACAGCCAGACTATCACAAGGACAAAGGCTTAGATATTATAAAAAACACTCCCTTTGGAAATACGATGATCACCGATTTTTCATTGCTTGCTCTTGAGAACGAGGGCTTGGGGCAAGGTTCAGAAACCGATATATTAATGGTAAGCTATTCGTCCACCGATCACGTAGGGCATCAGTTTGGTCTGACTTCTGTAGAAATTCAAGACACCTATTTGCGTTTGGATAAAGAATTAGAAAGGTTATTTGCTCACCTTGAAAAAAATATTGGTATAGAAAACATTACGCTTTTCCTAACATCTGATCACGGAGCTGTGCATGTGCCCAATTATCTAAAAGACAATAATTTCGCTGCTGGTCACTCCAAAAGTGATGGAATTCAAGATGGTGTTAACGTTGCGCTTTACGCAATGACAGGTGTCAAAAACCTTGTGGCGCACATCATTAACGATCAAATGTACCTCGACCACGATTTGATTGCTAAATACAATTTGAGCTTGGTCAAATTGGTTGCTAAAGCATCAGAAGTGATTCTTGATTTCCCGACAATCGAAAACGTATTTGCCACCGCAGATTTACCTTTGCTGAGTCCTTCGGAAAAACTGCATAACCTTATATTGAGGGGAAACAACAAAAAACGAGCAGGTGATTTGTATCTATTACCGAAACCGGGTTATATCGATTATGGCTCTACGGGAACAACCCACGGCTCCGGATTCTCGTATGACACACATGCGCCCTTATTGATGATGGGGCATGGGATCAGAAAAGGGCAGACATACACCGAAACTTCGATTACAGATATTGCACCAACGATTTGTGCGCTATTGGGAACGGCGTTTCCAAACGGAATGACAGGGAATATAATAGAGGAAGCATTGCTTAAAGCTGATAAGTAATCGCATTGATATTCATACCGGCTCCCACGCTAGCAAATAAAATCACATCACCTTCTTGCAGCGCGTGACCTTCAAACTGATTTTTAAGCACCAAATCATACAGCGTTGGCACAGTAGCCACCGAGCTATTTCCATAGGTTTGGATATTCATAGGTAGCACATTGGGGGGTGCTGGTGACCTGTACAGGCGGTAAAAACGCTTGAGAATTGCTTCATCCATTTTTTCATTGGCCTGATGAATAAACACCTTTTTAAGGTCTTCGATTGCGTGTCCAGATGCATCAAAACAATCTTTCATGGCTTGTGGCACATGATTTAGCGCAAACTCATAGACCTTTCGGCCATGCATTTTGATGTATTGTTTGTCGTTGTTTTTTGGATTGCAGTTGGAGTTTCCAGCGTATATAAAATAAGTTTCGTCTGTGGTATAGGTCGCCGAGTTGTGTGACATTACGCCGCCTATTTCCTCGCTTTTCTCCACTATCGTAGCACCAGCGCCATCTGCAAAAATCATAGAATCACGGTCATTCTGATCAAGGACACGAGACAGGGTTTCTGCGCCAATCACCAAGCAGCATTTCGCCATCCCTGCTTTGATAAAAGCCTGCGCTTGGATCATGCCCTCTACCCAGCCTGGGCAACCAAAAATGAGATCATAGGCTACACAACTTGGATTTTTGATCCCCAGTTTGTGCTTCACGCGTGCAGCTAGGGCAGGAAGCATATCAGAATGAGATTGGCCATGTGCAACATCCCCAAAATTATGCCCAATGATAATGTAGTCAATTTCTTCAGGATCAATGTTTGCGTCTTCTATTGCTCGTTCCGCAGCAAAGGT
>JABHGH010000017.1 GCA_018672145.1 Flavobacteriaceae bacterium | reverse complement strand
TCATGCAAGTCAGTTTGTCCATAACGACACGCTTTTTCGCTATGGAGGATATGGGTTTTGGCGTGCCAACAACTTTTTCACCTACTTTGATAAAACGACTAGTGAATGGGAATATTTACCCATACGAGGGATTCATTTTCCACCTGAAGCTTATGGAGGACCTGCTTTTTTACTGGATGGCATTTTCTATAGTCTAGGAGGAAAAAAAGTTGATAACTACACGGGCTTAGAAGGGGAAAAAAACAGAGAGATTTGGACATTTGATTTTTCAACTCGAAAATGGACTAACCGTGGCAAAACAGGAGTTAATTTAGAATCCTACACCATTGTTCAGAAAGACAGTTTGTTTTTTCTTTTCGGACACCCTATCCACTCAAAACAGTCAGCTGTTCTTGATTTGCAAAACAATAGGATTCAGTTTTATGACCATGACTTGGAATCGACAAAAATTTGTAATGACACCCCCCCCTTTTTTATAGCAGACACTCTATTATATTATACGAACGGCCGTTTTAATAGACTGCTCGCGTTTAGAGATTTTTTCACAAAGCCAGATAAGATTGAGCGCTTGTATTTTGATGAAAAAAGTCTCTTTATGAACTTGACCTACGTAGGTCTTTTTACCTTTCTGGTTATCAGCCTAACGTATATGGGCGTAACAGTAAGACGAATGCGAGCTCCACGACTTGTTCGTGGTGGGGTGCGCTGTAATGGCGTGTTTTATCCTCTTCGCTCAGAGGAAGAGGCAATACTCGGACTATTACAATCCAAACCAAGCGCAACGACAGATGAGCTTTTGGGTCAAATGGCGCGCACCGAATTAAGCGATTCTCAAAATAACAAACGAAAAGTCGATGCAGTGTTATCCATTAACAAACTCTTTAGAAAAATTGCAAACAACACGCTAATTAAAGTTTCTAAAGACACTACAGATAAGCGACAGCACATTTATTATCTCAAACGAAACGTCCTTAGCTAAAAATGAAAATCGCTTCCTATAGTTCGTTGTACTCATATAGAAGATTCCTTCTGAAGCAGTTCGCACCTCTTTTATGTTTTTGTATGAGCACTATTTTTGCACAAACAGAAGCAAAAATCAATCTTGCGAGCTTACCGTTTTTAGTTCCAAATGTTGGTCTTGAAATCACAACGGCGGAAAAACAAACTGTTCAATTGGATGTGTTGGGGTCTTTTTGGAATGAATTTCCTCTTTTGGACGACGCTCCTTTCCACGTCAATCAGACTTTTTTGGAGTACCGATGGTACACGCAGACCAATACCCAAGGCTTGTTTTTGGGTCCACACCTAGGCTATGGGATGTTCACCCTACAAAAGCCCGAACTTATAGTGCTTTATGATTATTGGGCAGAAAAAGAAGGGGCAGAAAAACGTCTTGATATTCCTGAGGACGAGTATTGGTCGGGACGTGTGGCTTTTTATGGCCTCACGGTAGGCTACAAAAAACGCTTAAACCAACAATGGGCGCTGGAGGCCTTTTTGGGCGCAGGACTCACACAGTCTTGGTATAAAGGATACAAGGGGCTCCGTCGAGTTGACCTTGATGACGCAGAAGAAACCACCTACCGTCCGTTTAATGGCTCCGGCGAGGTGGTATTGTACCGAGGCGGGCTGATGTTGACCTATAAAATCCCTACTTTTGCAACCAAAACACCCTTAGATGAATAAGATATGCTGTATTGGCGCAGGCTATGTTGGTGGACCCACCATGGCGGTTATTGCTCATCAGTGCCCCAATTTGACGGTTACGGTCGTTGATGTCAACCCCGAACGCATCACCGCTTGGAATGACAAAGACCTCACTAAGCTTCCGGTGTATGAACCTGGTTTGGACGAAGTGGTCGCTAAGGCTCGAGGGAAAAACCTATTTTTCTCCACCGATATAGACAAAGAAATAGAAACCTCGGATATTATTTTTATTGCCGTTAACACACCCACAAAAACCTATGGAGAAGGCAAGGGCATGGCAGCCGACCTAACCTATGTAGAACAATGTGCTAGACGTATTGCCAAAGTGGCGAAAACAGACAAAATTGTAGTGGAAAAAAGCACCCTGCCGGTGCGCACTGCAGAGGCCATACAAAGCATACTTGCGCAATCAGAACACGGCGCTGCTTTTGAGGTGCTCTCCAACCCTGAATTTTTGGCAGAGGGAACCGCAGTAAAAGACCTATTTAAATCCGACCGGGTGTTGATTGGTGGCCGAAGCACCCCTAAAGGCCAGCAAGCGGTAAAAGCCTTGGTTGATATTTACGCAGAGTGGATTCCACGCGAAAAAATATTAACCACCAATGTGTGGTCTTCGGAGCTGTCTAAATTGGTTTCCAACGCTTTTTTGGCGCAGCGCATCAGCTCGATCAACAGCATTTCTGCTCTTTGTGAAGCCACGGGCGCTGACGTGGCTGAGGTGGCCGATGCCGTGGGCAAAGACCACCGCATAGGACCAAAGTTTTTAAAGGCTTCAGTAGGGTTTGGGGGCAGTTGTTTTCAAAAAGACATCCTGAATTTGGTGTATTTATGTCGCCAATACGGACTGGAAGAAGTGGCGGACTACTGGCAAGGAGTTATTGACATAAACAACCACCAAAAAAACCGTTTTGCTAAACGCATTCAGCAATCGTTGTTTAACACAGTCAACGGCAAAATCATCGCCTTTTGGGGATGGGCCTTTAAAAAAGACACCAACGATACCCGTGAATCTGCGGCGATTTATATAGCTGATCAGTTGATTTCAGAGGGCGCTACAATTTGTGTGTATGACCCTAAGGTATCTTATGAACGGATGCAGCTCGATCTAAATACTCTATGGGAGTATAGAGGAGAAAGTCAAACCAACATTGCCAAGAAAGCGAAACAACTCAAGGTTGCGCCTTCTGCACAAGCCGCATGTACGAAAGCCCATGCGTTGGCCGTTATTACAGAGTGGGACGCGTTTGTTTCAGAAAACTTTAAAAGTATTTATCAATCCATGGAAAAGCCCGCCCATGTGTTTGACGGAAGAAAAATATTAGACCACAGCGCATTGACCAAGATTGGGTTTAGTGCTTATGAAATTGGAAAATCAAAAGAAGAATAAATGTGTGGAATTGTTGGGTATGTAGGTAATCGATTGGCCTTCCCTTTAATCATTAAAGGATTAAAACGTCTTGAATACAGGGGATACGACAGTGCGGGTGTGGCTCTCATTAATAGCGACTTGACACTGGTAAAAACCAAGGGCAAGGTATCGGACTTGGAAGCCAAGGCAAAAACCGTGACATTACCGGGCACGTTGGGCATAGGACACACCCGTTGGGCAACCCACGGAATACCCAATGACACCAACGCCCACCCGCATACCTCAAACTCAGGGAAACTCATTTTGGTTCACAACGGAATCATTGAAAACTATGAGTCCCTTAAGGTTTACCTTACCGAGCAGGGATTTGTATTTCATTCCGACACTGACACGGAAGTATTGGTCAACCTGATCGAGCACATCCAACAGACACAAGGTTTAAAAACAGGAAAGGCCGTACAAGTAGCCCTTAACCAAGTGGTGGGCGCCTATGCCATTGCGGTAGCGGACAAAGAACGCCCCAATGAAATGGTCGTGGCCAAATTGGGCAGCCCCTTGGCCATTGGACTAGGAAAAGACGAATACTTTGTGGCTTCCGACGCTTCTCCCTTTATTGAATATACCAACCGATCGATTTATTTGGAAGACAACGAAATGGCAGTGATCAGTACAGAAAAGGGACTGAAAATGTACGCTATTCCCGACAACCGCCAAGTTGACCCTCAAGTGCAAGAATTGCAGCTGAGTTTAGAAAAAATTGAAAAAGGGGGCTATGACCACTTTATGCTGAAAGAAATCTATGAGCAACCTCAGGCGATTACGGACACCTTCCGTGGGCGACTTCATTTGCAAGACCGACGCATCGTATTGTCGGGGGTTGAAGCACATGCCGACCGCTTTAAGCAAGCCAACCGCATCATTGTGATTGCTTGTGGCACTTCATGGCATGCGGGGCTGGTGGGAGAATACTTGTTTGAAGATGCTGCGCGGATTCCGGTGGAGATAGAGTATGCTTCGGAGTTTCGTTATCGCAACCCAGTGCTACATGAAGACGACATCGTTATTGCGATTTCTCAATCGGGAGAAACGGCCGACACCCTGGCGGCGATTAAACTTGCCAAAGAAGCAGGGGCCTTTGTTTATGGGATTTGCAATGTGGTGGGCAGTTCGATTGCCCGTGCGGCCGACACCGGTGCCTATACCCACGCAGGGCCAGAGATCGGAGTGGCCTCGACCAAGGCCTTTACCACTCAGATAACGATTTTGATGTTGATGGCCTTGCGCCTAGGACAGCTTAGAGGCACCCTAACCGACAGCGATTTTGATCGTGTGGCGACTCAATTAGAAAGCCTGCCAGCGTTGATAAAAACAGTGTTAAAAGACGATCCAGCCATTGCCAAAATTGCCAGTAGCTACTCATCGGCGACAAACTTTCTCTATCTAGGGCGGGGGTATAACTTCCCCGTGGCTTTGGAAGGCGCATTAAAGCTAAAGGAGATTTCCTATATTCACGCTGAGGGCTATCCCGCAGCGGAGATGAAGCACGGCCCTATTGCGCTGATTGACAAAAACATGCCAGTGGTGGTGATTGCCACCAAAAAAGGGCATTACGAAAAAGTGGTGAGCAACATACAAGAAATAAAATCGAGAAATGGGAAGATCATTGCGGTGGTTACTGAAGGAGACACTTCGGTAAAGGCCCTGGCCGACCACGTGATTGAAATTCCAGATGTGACCGAGGCGCTAACCCCGATATTGGCCTCTGTGCCTTTGCAGTTGTTGGCCTACCACATTGCGGTATTGCGAGAGTGTAATGTTGACCAACCACGTAACCTAGCTAAATCGGTAACCGTAGAATAAAAAAATGAAAACCAACACCAAAGATCAACGTATAGGAATTACCTTTTCAACCTTTGACCTGTTTCATGCAGGGCATGTAAAGATGATAGAAGAGGCCAAGCGGCAATGCGACTACTTGATTGTTGGACTTCAACTTGACCCAAGTTTGGACCGCAAAGACAAAAACAGTCCTTCGCAAAGCATCATAGAGCGCTACATTCAGCTTAGGGGTTCGAAAGACATTGACGAGGTGGTTCCTTATGTGTCTGAGCAAGACTTGGAAGATATTTTACGCGCCTTTACAATCGATGTGCGCATTATAGGAGAGGAGTACAAAGACAAAGACTTTACAGGCAAGGCATATTGCGAAGCCAAGGGGATAGAAATGTATTACAATAACCGAGACCATCGTTTTTCGTCTTCAGGGCTTAGAAAACAGGTTCAATACGCCAACCTAAAAAAGAAGGATGCCTAAGAAACAAGTCATCATCGTATCGGGCTATTTTAATCCCCTGCATAAAGGGCATTTGGAGTATTTTAATAACGCCAAGGTGCTTTGCGATGAGCTGTTTGTAATTGTCAATAATGACCATCAGAGGGAACTCAAGGGAAGTAAACCCTTCCAAAATGAGGAGGAGCGATTACTGATTATCAGCAACATTAAGGCAGTCGACAAAGCGATTTTGTCCATTGACCAAGATCGAACGGTGTGCAAGAGTATTCGTATGCTTTTTGAGCGTCATGGAAAGGACTATGACTTGGCCTTTGCCAATGGGGGAGACCAAAACAATGAGACAATACCGGAAATCCCTGTGTGTAAGGAGTTAGGGGTAGGGTTGATAGACGGTTTAGGTGACAAAATACAAAGTAGCAGTTGGCTTTTAAAGAGCGAGAAATAATGGGGGTAGAGGCAAAATCGTATTGGAATGTCTTGTACACAAGACCAAGAGCTGAGAAAAAAGCGGCCATGGAGCTATCTGCCTTTGGCGCCCAGGTGTATTGCCCCACCGTTGAGGTGCTTAGCCAGTGGAGTGATCGAAAAAAACGGATTCAAAAGCCCGCACTCCCTTCTATGGTCCTTGTTAAAGAGGACACGCCATATAGCCTTTTGTTTTCTTGTAAAAACATTAGAGGGAGAATGGCTTATAAAGGCTCAAAATCAAGAGTTTCCCAAGAAGAGGTAAACCGGCTTCGTGATTTTTTAAATGGGGATTACACCGTTGAGGGTTCTCAGATACGAATTGGAAACAACATCACCGTTCCAGTGTTGCAAAAAAAAGGAACGATTGTAAAAATTAAAGGAAATGATTGCTGGGTGCAGCTAGCCAATGCAAGCATGACCGTTTCATTCTCTTTATCGTAAAGGGGGAAAAACAGATTAAAAGTGAAAAAAAGTGGCGGGACCCACAAGGGCGAAGCCGTGGAAAATATGGACTACCAGCAGTAGTAAAATCGATTGAAAAATGCATAAAAAAAAAGTAAAATAATAGATTTTTTAAAAAATATTAAAACCCCATCATGGGGTTTTTTTATATAAGGATAACATAAAAATTTTAAATCAATGACTACCGGTGGTAGTCGAGAAAAAATAAATTATGAAAGTAGGAATCACCTTTTCAACCTTTGATCTTTTTCATGCCGGCCATGTAAAGATGCTGGAAGAAGCAAAACGTCAGTGTGATTATTTAATCGTAGGTCTGCAGTTAGATCCTTCGATAGATCGCCCTG
>JABHGH010000076.1 GCA_018672145.1 Flavobacteriaceae bacterium | reverse complement strand
CCCAAAGCAGTAATCCAAACCGCTGCTGTTTCAGTGATGACCTTTGGCACCGTCGATTCAGATTTTGCCTATGCTGAAGGAGAGGGCGATCGCTCGTTAGCCTTTTGGCAAGACGTTCATCGCAGCTACTACGCTCGTGAAATGGGATGCGACGAAAACGATATAGCTGACGATTTTGAGATCGTTTGCCATCGTTTTAAAACGGTTTACAGAGGTTGAAATCCTTACTATTCTTCTTATCTTTGCTGTCTAAAATACTTTGCTATGTATCCAGATGAAATGGTTCAACCCATGCGTGATGAGCTCACTGCCATTGGCTTTTCAGAACTGGCCGATGCGGCTGCTGTAACTTCTGCCCTTGAAAAAGAAGGAACGACACTTGTTGTCGTCAACTCGGTTTGTGGCTGTGCTGCTGCCAACGCACGACCAGGCGTTCGTTTGTCTTTGGCCAACGATAAAAGCCCCAAACAACTCACCACCGTTTTTGCCGGAGTTGACCGTGAAGCCACCAATGCTGCACGTGAAAATATGATTCCTTTCCCTCCGTCATCTCCTTGTATTGCTCTCTTCAAAGATGGCGATTTGGTGCATATGTTGGAACGTCATCACATTGAGGGTCGCCCTGCCGAACTCATTGCCGAAAACCTCATCGAAGCATATAACAGCTACTGCTAAAAAACCAACGCAATGGGCAATATACTCGCCTATCCTCTTACGGCGATCTATTACCTTGCTTTTGGGTCTTGTTTGTTGTTTTTTCATGCCATGCAATGGCTGTGCTTTTATGGACTTGGATATGCTGCGCACAAAAAAAGTGTTGATCTTTTAAATGGGACACTTTTGCTCTGTCTTGGGATTTTGGGAACTCGTGTGCGATTCGATCAGCCACATCAACTCAATCGTGATCAGCCTTATATCATTGTATGCAACCACCAAAGTCTCTATGATATCCCTCCGCTGATATGGTTTTTGAGAAAAATACACGCTAAATTTATTAGCAAAAAAGAACTCGGTAAAGGCATTCCGTCTATCTCCTTTAATCTCCGACACGGTGGCTCGGTACTCATAGATCGAAAAAAACCAAAAGAGGCATTGGCAGCCATTGAAGAATTTTCTCAATCCCTGAAAAAAACCAAAAACAGCACCATTATTTTCCCTGAAGGAACACGGAGCAACTCTGCCACTCCCAAACGGTTTCAACAAGGCGGACTCACTACACTGTTTGAAAATCTGCCCGAAGCAATGGTGTTACCCGTGAGCATTAGCCATTCTTGGAAATTAATGCGTTGGGGCAATTTCCCCATGGGTGTTGGCGTACATATGAAGTATAAAGTACATCAACCAATCCCAATTCAAGGGACTGTACCAAGTGAGCTAGTTGCTCTTGTCGAGCAACAGGTTGTCGGGGGGGTAGAGCCCTAAAATTTCGGCGGTCGTTTTTGTAAAAATGCCGTAACGCCTTGTCTAAAATTTTCGGAATCAAAGCAAACGCTAAATGCCTCCGTTTCGGCTGCGAAGCCGTCTGTGTTTGGCTCATAACCCGCTTGAACAGCGGCGAGTAACTGCTGTTGGGCTTGAGGCGCGTTTTTTATAATCTCATTGGCGAGTTCATGCACCGTTGATTGGAGATCGACAGCAGCACAAACCCTGTTGGCTAGTCCTATTTCATAGGCGCGAGAAGCATCGAGCATATTAGCAGTAAGTAATATTTCCATCGCTCGACCACGACCGACAAGCTGCGCAAGACGTTGAGTGCCCCCATAGCCCGGAATAAGCCCTAGTGACGTTTCGGGCATTCCCACTTTCGCTGTATCCACAAAAACACGCAAATGACAAGCCATCGCCAGCTCCAATCCACCCCCCAAAGCATAGCCGTTCACTGCTGCAATAACCGCTTTGTTATAGTGTTCGATATAGTCAAATACCTTTTCGTTTCCTTCTTTTGCTAGAGTTGCGCCTTCCTGAGCAGAAAGATCAGAAAGTTCTCGAATGTCAGCGCCCGCAACAAAAGCCGTATCTCCTGCGCCTGTGAGCACAACAACACGCACCCGGTTGTCTTCCTCATATCCGACGAGCGCTTCATGGAGTTCGGCGAGCGTTTCCCGATTGAGCGCATTGTGTTTTTTTGGCCGATTGATCGTAATCCAACCAATCTTTTTATGAATGTTTAGTGTAAGGTTTTGATATTTCATTGGTCTAAGGTTGCCAGAGGTAGATATACAGTAAAAATGGTCCCCTTTGGTTGGTTTGGACTAAAAAAGATGTTGCCGTTATAGGTTTGTACAATGTTTTTAACCATCGCAAGACCAAGGCCCATGCCGCTGGTTTTGGTCGTAAATTTGGGTTCAAAAATTTTGTCAGCGTGTTTTTCAACAATGCCATGCCCATTGTCGGTTACACGAATGCAAACTTGACCCTTGTCTTCTTCAAGACTCACAACAATGGATGGCTTTTTGCTGTCCTCACAAGCCTGAATGGCATTTTTGACCAGATTCGTAATGATGCGTATGAGTTGTGTTCGGTCTAAGCGAGCAAGCAAAGGCTTTTGAGGGGCTTTAAAAACAACATCTTGGTCGGAAAAAATCTCCAAAGCACGTTGGGTGATACTGACCGTGTCGAGCAATTCTGAATCTTGGGCTGGCATTTCGGCAAAACTAGAAAAGGCCGAGGCAATGGTGTTAAGGGTGTCTATTTGATCAATCAATGTCGATGAAAATTCCGCGATTTTAGTAGATGCATTCCCATCCGCCGGATCAAATTGCTGCTCAAAACTCTGTACACTCAATCGCATAGGGGTCAGTGGATTTTTTATTTCATGCGCCACCTGTTTTGCCATCTCCCGCCATGCGTGTTCTCGCTCGCTCTTGGCAAGTAGAGCCGCGCTTTCTGCCAACTGATCAACCATGCCGTTATAAGCACCTATGAGTTTGGTCAGTTCACGACCTGGTCGTTTTAAGTTGATTTTCTGATTCGTTTTATTCAGCTCTGTTTGTGTGATTTTATCCCCGATTTCCTCCAATGATCGAGTGATAAAACGTGACACAATATAGGCAAGCATAATCGCCATCCCGAGAATAAACAAATAAACTTGCAACAAACGAGACAAGAAATTTTGCAACTCCATCGCACTAAGGGAGTCATCATCAATGTAGGAAAGATTGAGAATGCCCATACGCTCCCCTGCTTCGTTATGGATAAAAGAATACGAGGATCGGTTTCT
>JABHGH010000022.1 GCA_018672145.1 Flavobacteriaceae bacterium | reverse complement strand
TATAGGGTTTTTAATAAACTACTTTTTCCTGTGCCCGTTCTACCAATGAGGTACACAAACGAACCTTTTTCGAGGGTGAATGACACGTTGTCCAACACCATTTTTTTATGCTGGTAAATTGTTGCGTCTTGTAAAGTGATTATTTGTTCCGACATTATTCAGACCTCTAAAATAAAAACTCTTACACAAACATTTTGAAACTTTTTAACTTATTTTTCATTTTTTACAAGCAAACACATAACCAAAAACTAGGAATAAGCAATAAATTTTAATCAATTTCCACTTTTATGTTTTAATTGTTTTTCAGAACCATATCTTTGCCAAAAAATTTATTATGTGCGGTATAGTTTGTGCTTACAATGATAAAATCCAAATGGAAGAATTGCGACCTCAACTGCTTTCCATGTCTAAGCGTATTCGTCATCGAGGACCAGATTGGAGTGGAATTCATGTGGCAGAACATGCGATTTTAGCGCATGAGCGTTTGGCAATTGTTGATCCAACGTCTGGTAAACAGCCACTATACAGTGAAGACAAAAAACTCGTATTAGCCGCAAATGGAGAGATTTATAATCATCGTGAGTTACGCAAGCAAACGACAAAATATGCATATCAAACAGGTTCTGACTGTGAAGTTATTCTAGGCTTATATCAAGAAAAAGGCGTCGAGTTTGTCGACGAATTAAATGGTATTTTCGCCTTTGTTCTCTACGATGCTGAAAAGAACACCTTTTTTGCTGCCCGTGATCATATGGGTATTATTCCGCTTTATATGGGTTGGGACGCTAGTGGCACACTATACTTTGCTTCCGAATTAAAGTCCCTTGAGGGGTACTGCACAAAAATTGAAGTTTTTCCTCCAGGACATTTTTATGAAAGTAGTACCGGAGAGCTCACAAAATGGTATGACCGTGACTGGCGTGACTATGACGTAGTTAAAGACAATCCAACTAGCATTGAAGATTTGCAGCAGTCCTTAGAAGATGCTGTCCATCGTCAGTTAATGAGTGATGTCCCCTATGGTGTTTTACTTTCAGGAGGGCTAGACTCTTCCATTACATCGGCTTTGGCTAAAAAGTTTGCAAAAAAACGTATCGAATCAGATGACACAAACGAAGCATGGTGGCCGCAACTACATTCTTTTTCTGTAGGGCTTGTAGGATCTCCAGATCTTGCTGCTGCACAAAAGGTGGCAAAGCATATCGGAACAGTTCACCATGAAGTAACATTTACAGTGCAAGAAGGCTTGGATGCTATCCGAGATGTGATTTATCATTTAGAGACATATGACATCACCACAGTTCGTGCATCTACGCCCATGTATTTGCTTGCACGCGTTATCAAGTCCATGGGGATAAAAATGGTTCTTTCAGGAGAGGGTGCCGATGAAGTTTTTGGCGGCTATCTTTATTTCCACAAGGCTCCAGATGCTAAAGAATTTCATGATGAAACGGTAAGAAAACTTGATAAGTTGTATCAATACGATTGCCTACGAGCGAATAAATCACTTGCTGCTTGGGGAATTGAGGGTCGTGTGCCTTTTCTTGATAAAGAGTTTATGGACGTGGCGATGCGAATCAATCCACAAGACAAAATGATAACGCCAGAGCGTATGGAAAAATGGGTGTTGCGCAAGGCATTTGAAGAATACCTTCCAGAAAGCGTAGCATGGCGACAAAAAGAGCAATTTAGTGATGGAGTAGGGTATGAGTGGATTGACACACTAAAAGACGTAGTTCATGCAGAAGTAAGTGATACAGACATGGAAGTGGCTCATCACCGATTTCCCGCTCAGACACCACGCACTAAAGAGGAGTATTATTACCGCTCGATTTTTGAAGAGCATTTTCCATCTGAGACAGCTGCTTTGACCGTTCCATCGGTTCCTTCTGTGGCTTGTAGCACACCAACTGCATTGGCTTGGGATGCCTCTTTTCAAAACATGAATGAGCCTTCAGGACGAGCGATTGGCGCAGTGCATAATGATGCATATAAGTAGGTTTTTTTTCACACATTGTTGTTAATAACTTGCCGATTTTACGATCTTATCAATAAGTTAAATCGTATGATTAGCGGTATCTTTGATAGAATGTGGTTTAGTTAAATAAATTACCAAGAACTATGAGTGAAAATAACCAAGAAAATCAATATTCAGCAGACAGTATTCAGGCCCTAGAAGGCATGGAGCATGTTAGAAAGCGTCCGTCCATGTACATTGGGGATGTCGGCGTTCGTGGATTACACCATTTGGTCTATGAAGTCGTCGATAATTCAATTGATGAAGCTCTTGCTGGCCACTGTGATGTAATCACAGTGACAATCAACGCCGATCAATCCTTGATGGTAGAGGATAACGGACGAGGAATCCCTGTTGGAATACATAAGAAAGAAGGAGTTTCTGCACTTGAAGTCGTTATGACAAAGATTGGAGCAGGAGGAAAATTTGATAAAGATTCGTATAAAGTTTCTGGGGGACTTCACGGAGTTGGAGTTTCTTGTGTGAATGCATTGTCTCAGCATATGAGGGCTACAGTTCATCGCGACGGTGAAGTCTGGGAGCAGGAATATGAGCGAGGGAAAGCACTCTATGATGTTAAAAAAATTGGGACAACAGACAAAACAGGAACGATCGTCACTTTCACCCCTGACACCACCATTTTTGTTCAGACCATTGATTTTAATTATGATACTTTGGCAGGCAGACTTCGTGAGTTGGCTTATCTTAATAAAGGAATTTCACTACGCTTAATTGATCTAAGAGGTGATGATCCAAACGAAGAAGGTGAACTTTTTCAATCTAAAGAAGGATTAAAAGAATTTATTCGTTTTCTTGACGCGAATCGAGAGCCATTGATTGAGGAAGTGATTTCTATGGAAGGTTCAAAAAACGATATTCCTGTTGAGGTTGCGATGGTTTACAACACCTCGTTCAACGAAAACCTTCACTCTTATGTGAATAACATTAACACCCACGAGGGAGGAACACACCTTTCTGGGTTTAGAAGAGGATTAACATCTACATTGAAGAAGTACGCGGATGCTTCAGGGATGCTTGACAAGCTCAAGTTTGAAATTTCAGGTGATGATTTCCGTGAGGGATTGACTGCTATTGTCTCTGTTAAAGTAGCAGAGCCACAATTTGAAGGGCAAACAAAAACCAAACTAGGTAACCGAGATGTAACCTCGGCAGTTTCTCAGACCGTTTCTGAAATGCTAGAAAGCTATTTGGAGGAACATCCCAACGACGCAAAGATAATCGTTGAGAAAGTTATTTTGGCAGCTCATGCGCGACATGCTGCTCGGAAAGCTCGAGAAATGGTGCAACGTAAGACCGTCATGAGTGGAGGAGGACTTCCTGGAAAACTCTCTGACTGTGCTTCGCAAGATCCTGCTGAATGTGAAGTATTCCTTGTCGAGGGAGATTCTGCGGGTGGTACGGCCAAACAAGGTCGTGACAGACACTTTCAAGCGATCCTTCCTCTTCGTGGAAAAATCTTGAATGTCGAGAAGGCCATGCAGCATAAAGTGTTTGAGAACGAAGAAATTCGAAACATCTACACCGCATTAGGTGTCACAATAGGTACAGAGGAAGATAGCAAAGCTCTAAATCTAGACAAATTACGTTATCATAAAATTGTGATTATGTGTGATGCGGATGTCGATGGGAGCCACATTTCTACACTGATTTTAACTTTCTTTTTCCGTTATATGCGTGAGCTCATCGAAAACGGATATATTTATATAGCCACACCCCCGCTATATTTGGTTAAGAAAGGAGCTAAAAAGCAGTATGCTTGGAGTGACGATCAGCGGGATATATTGCAAAAAGAATTCGGGCAAGGAAGCTCGGTTCAGCGATACAAAGGTCTTGGAGAGATGAACGCTGGTCAATTGTGGGAAACGACAATGAATCCAGAGTATCGAACACTCCGTCAAGTGACTATTGATAATGGTGGCGAGGCCGACCGTATTTTTTCTATGCTTATGGGAGATGAAGTTCCACCCCGAAGAGAATTTATAGAGAAGAATGCAAAATATGCAAATATTGATGCCTAAGACAAATCAAAAATAAAACGAATTCCAAAATTAAGAATACAAACCAATGAAAGTAACAATTGTAGGCGCTGGTAATGTTGGCGCTACTTGCGCAGATGCTATTGCCTATCAAGGAATGGCTAGTGAAGTTGTTTTGCTTGATATCAAAGAGGGTTTTGCAGAAGGTAAAGCACTTGATATGATGCAAACGGCCACAACCTTAGGGTTCAACACACGCATTGTTGGCACAACATCAGACTATTCAAAAACAGCAAATAGTGATGTTGTCGTAATTACATCAGGAGTACCGCGTAAGCCTGGAATGACACGTGAAGAACTTATTGGCATCAATGCTGGAATCGTTAAAGGCGTTGCTGATCAAGTGCTAGAACACTCGCCTAAAACCGTAATTGTTGTCGTGTCAAACCCAATGGACACCATGACTTATTTAACTTTAAAATCAACTGGCTTACCAAAAAACCGAGTAATCGGTATGGGAGGAGCTCTGGATAGCAGTCGCTTCAAAACATATTTGTCATTGGCTTTGGATAAGCCCGCCAACGATATTCATGGTATGGTCATCGGAGGGCATGGAGATACAACGATGATTCCGCTTACTCGTCTTGCTACACACAACGGAATCCCGGTATCATCTATTCTATCTGCTAAGCAACTGGAGGAGGTGGCTTCTGCTACAATGGTAGGAGGTGCTACTTTAACAAAACTACTTGGAACCTCTGCTTGGTATGCACCTGGCGCATCGGTTGCCTATTTGGTAAACAGCATTCTCCACGACCAAAAAAGAATTATTCCTTGCTCTGTCATGCTCGATGGGGAGTATGGGCATTCAGATCTCTGTATTGGTGTGCCTACGATCATCGGAAGAAATGGATGGGAGGCCATTGTTGACTTGAATTTAGATCCTGATGAGAAATCAGCATTTAACAAAAGTGCTTCTGCTGTTCGGACGATGAACAATGCTCTATCAGGAATTCTAAAATCAGATTAATTTAATTTCACAACTTTATTATAAGTTAGCGTTATATTTGCCTGCTTATATGATTAAAAACAAACTGTCATGCAAAATAACGGACTCGTAAAATTATTCGCTGTGTTGTTTGTGTTGGTAAGTATATACCAACTCTCTTTCACTTTTATTGTTAATCAAACGGAAGATAAGGCACGATTATATGCTGAATCTCAGGTTGATGCCAACACACCTAATTATTTTGATGCATTAAATGCAACCGAACGTCAATACCTTGATTCTGTTGCTAGTGATCATCATTTTGGTTATACCAATGCTAAAGCTAGAGAACTCAACAAAGGCCTTGACCTCAAAGGAGGAATCAATGTAATTCTTCAAATTTCGGTAAAAGACATCCTTAAAGGTCTTGCCGAAAACACACGTAGTCCATTGTTTAACCAAGCACTTGGCCAAGCGGACGAGCTGCAGAAGTCTTCTGACGAAAGTTATGTAGAAAGCTTTTTCACTGCTTTTGAATCTTTAAAAGGAGATCAAAAATTAGCGAGCCCTAGCATATTTGCCAATCGTACATTAAGCGATGATATTCGTATTGATATGTCCGATGAGGAGGCTAGACCTATCATCCGCATTAAAATAGACGAGTCTATTGTTTCTGCATTCGAGGTGCTACGTAAACGTATTGACAAGTTTGGCGTTACACAACCAAACATTCAACGACTTGGAAATTCTGGCCGTATTTTGGTTGAGCTTCCTGGCGCACGTGACATTGATCGTGTAAAGAATTTATTGCAAAGCACAGCGCAACTTGAGTTCTGGGAAACAGAATCAAAAGACAAATTATTGAACTTCTTGTTTCAAGCAAACGAAACGCTAAAATCTATTGTGGTTCAAAAACCAACAGATGAACCAAAAGATGATGATTCTGAAATTGATGACTTGCTAGCAGATATCGAAGCGCAACAAGATTCGGTTTCGGTTGTTCAAAATCCAATTTTTGATTTGATTGTTGACTCCGATTTTCCAGGTCCGGTATTGGTCAGAATTGCTGAAAAAGACCAACCAATCTTTGACAGTTACCTCAGACGCTCTGAAGTAAGAAGCCTTTTGCCTGCCGAGCTTAGATTCACAAAGTTTCTGTGGAGTAAAGGCGATCCAAATTCTGAACTTGTTGATTTATATGCTATTCGCGCAAACCGATCAAACACACCTCCATTAGGGGGTAGTGTTATTGTTGATGCTAGAAGTACATACGACCAATTCAACTCTCCAGCCGTAAGCATGCAAATGAATGCAAAAGGCGCGCGTATTTGGGAAGAAATGACAGGAAAAGCATTTCGTGAGAATGGAAATATCGCTATTGTACTTGACAATCTCGTCTATTCTGCGCCTGGTGTTTCAAAAGGTGCCATTTCTGGAGGACGCTCTGAAATTTCGGGCCAGTTTTCGGTAAACGAAGCAACGGATTTAGCAAATGTACTACGTGCTGGTAAACTCCCAGCGGCAGCTGAAATTATTCAATCTGAAATCATTGGCCCATCATTAGGAGCGGAGGCAATTGAAAGTGGTGTCAATTCGTTTATGATTGCGTTAATTCTTGTTCTCGTTTGGATGATGTTCTATTACGGTCGAGCAGGGTTTTTTGCTGATATCGCCTTGACATTAAATATCATACTAATTTTTGGAATACTCGCTGGCTTAGGCGCAGTTCTTACGCTTCCGGGCATCGCTGGTATAGTACTAACAATTGGTATGTCTGTTGACGCCAATGTTCTTATTTTCGAAAGAATTCGTGAGGAGTTAAATAAAGAAAAAGGGTTGAAGCTTTCTGTTTCAGATGGTTTTCAAAATGCACTTTCCTCTATCTTAGATGCTAACATTACAACAGGCTTGACAGCTTTGATCTTGTTCTTGTTTGGAACAGGTCCGATCAAAGGTTTTGCTACAACCTTGCTGATTGGTATCGCGACTTCTCTTTTTACAGCGATTTTCATCACTAGAATCTTGGTCGACTCTCGTGTTGCTAAAAAGAAATCACTTGCATTTTCGACATCCATAACGAAAAATTTATTTAGAAATTTAACCATCACTTTCCTGACAAAACGCAAGTTCGCTTATTTGATTTCTGGTGTGTTGATTATTGTTGCTGTTTCCTCATTGTTTACCAACGGGTTAAATCAAGGTGTCGATTTTGTTGGTGGACGTTCCTATACGGTTCGTTTTGACCAAGCGATCAATTCTGCAGAAGTTCAATCTGATCTTGTCACGGTTTTGGGGAACGCTGAAGCAAAAATATTTGGGAATGACAACCAACTTAAAATCACCACCAATTATAAAGTCGATGTTGAAGGCGCAGCTGTGGATGATGAAATTAAACAGCTGATGTACAGTGCTTTGCAATCGTATCTTCCTGATGGGACTGATTATATAAGCTTTGCCACTATCAGCGAGAAAAAGGAAATCGGAATTATGTCATCGATCAAAGTTGGACCAACCATTGCCGATGACATTAAGAAAAACTCCTTTTTAGCCGTATTTGGCTCTTTGATTGTCGTGTTTCTTTACATTCTTTTACGCTTCCGTAAGTGGCAATTTTCACTTGGAGCAGTTGCAGCAGTATTCCACGATGTCTTGGTAGTGTTGGGTATATTTTCACTCACATATACGTTTATGCCATTTAACATGGAGATTAACCAAGCATTTATTGCGGCTGTGTTGACAGTGATTGGTTACTCGCTGAATGACACCGTGGTTGTGTTTGACCGTATTCGTGAGTTTGCTCGCATACACAGTAGCTGGCCATATGCTCAAATCGTCAATACTGCACTGAATAGTACACTGAGCCGTACCTTAAACACTTCGTTGACAACGCTTGTTGTTCTTCTCGCAATCTTCCTCTTTGGAGGTGAAGCGATACGTGGGTTTATGTTTGCGTTGATTGTCGGAGTGATTGTTGGAACATATTCGTCAATGTTTATTGCAACACCAATAATGTTCGATACGTTGTCTAAAAAATCTTTAAAGGAAGAGAAAAAAGAGTAACCTCAGTTTACTGAGATTGTTTTCTTGCTCTGTTTATTAAAAAGAGACCGACAAGAATAAGCGGTATGCTTAGCCATTGTCCTGTTGAAAATATTCCCAAAGCGGACTCAAAACCACCTTGGCTTTCTTTGATGAATTCCACAAGAAAGCGTACGCTGAATAGCAAAGCGAAAAAAGCTCCTAAAATAAAACCCGTTTGGTCTTTTCGATTGGTGTTCCAATATAAGTGACGCAAGATGATAAAAACTACAAGATACCCCAAAGACTCATAAAGTTGTGCAGGATGCCTTGGCATGACTTCTCCACGATTTAGAAAGACGACCCCAAATTCACTGTTGCTGTATTTGCCAACAATTTCAGAATTAAAAAAGTTGCCAATGCGAATAAAAATACCTGCAAAAGCCACCGTAATTGCCAAGCGGTCTAAAATCCAAAGAAGAGGTTTATAGCTGTATTTTTTCTGATAAATAAAGAGTGAGGTGATAATACCAACAGCTGCTCCATGGCTAGCTAATCCTCGATATCCAGAAAATTCCCACCCATTAGGTGTTTCTTTTATAGGCAGTAGGATTTCGACCAAGTGATTTTGAAAATAATCCCAATTGTAGAAGAACACTTCGCCCAATCTGGCTCCTAATAATGTGCCAATGATGGTGTAAACAAAGAGCTGTTCAACAAAAGATTCAGACACCTTTTCATGGCGATAAAACTTTTGCATCATGTAGTATCCAACTCCAAATGCAATGACAAACATCAGACTGTAGTAATGCAGGCCAAAGGATCCGATTTTGATAATCGTTTCATTAGGAGTCCATTCAAACTTAAGAAGAATCATAATTGAGATTTTTGTAAATATAGTATTTTGAGAAAGAAAGATTAAGGAACAGGATCATGTCCCTTTCCACCCCAAGGATGACATTTCGTAATACGGATAATCGTTAAACGAAGCCCAATAAAAAGACCGTGTTTTTGTAAAGATTCAATTGCATAGTGGGAGCACGTAGGGTGAAAACGGCAGCTTGCAGGAAAAAAAGGAGAGATGATTGTTTGGTAAACCTTGATTATAAATAAAAATGGGAAAGTCAAGATTTTTTTCACTTTCTCAAGGTATATGTGGTGTCTTGTGATCCATCTTTTAATTCGATTCCAACATTATGCAATGCATCACGTATTTTATCTGAAGTCTCAAAATCCTTGCGGTTTCTTGCATCGTTACGCAACTCAATCAGCAATGACATGGCGCCGTTTAGGTAGTTGTCATTGTCATTTTCTTCTTCATTGACCAATCCCAATACATTAGTTACAAAATCGTGCAATGTTGAGTTGAGAGTTTTCAGATCATTCTCGCTTATTGTTGCTCTGCCACCCTGGAGGTTTTGAATAAACTTTACGGCATCAAAAAGATTTGCTATAAGAATAGGTGTGTTAAAATCATCATTCATGGCATCATAACACTTCTGCTTCCAGTTCAATACATCAAAGTCTGTCGTAACTGCAGAAGTTTCTACTGTGTTTGAAAGAACAACAGCTTGCATGAGTTTCGAAAATCCTTTTTCTGATGCGACCATAGCATCGTTGCTGATGTCAAGCACAGACCGATAGTGTGCTTGAAGCATAAAGAATCGTGTTACTGCAGGGGAGAAAGCACGCTTCATGATTGAATTTGAGCCATCAAAAATCTCATCGGGCAAGATGTTGTTCCCTGTGCTTTTAGCCATTTTTTTCCCATTAAGGGTAAGCATGTTAGCATGAACCCAAAATTTTGCGGGCGTTTGGCTAGAGATTGCTTCTCCTTGCGCTATTTCACATTCGTGATGAGGAAATTTAAGATCCATCCCTCCACCATGAATATCAAACTGATTGCCAAGATACTTAGTGCTCATAGCAGTACATTCAAGATGCCAACCTGGGAAGCCATCACTCCATGGTGAAGGCCAACGCATAATGTGTTCGGGTTGCGCTCTTTTCCACAAGGCAAAATCTTGCGGGTTTTGTTTTTCGCTCTGCCCGCTAGTTTCTCTTGTATTATGGATCATATCCTCAAGCTTACGACCACTTAATTTTCCATAGGTTGAAGTTTTGTTGAATTTTATAACATCAAAGTATACGGAGCCATCAATTTCATAGGCAAATCCTGCTTCTAAGATTTGCTTGATGACTTCGATTTGTTCTACGATATGTCCTGTCGCTGTTGGCTCTATGCTAGGGGGGAGGGTGTTGAATTTTGTTAGAGTTTGATGGAAGTCAACAGTGTATTTCTGAACAACTTCCATTGGTTCAATCTCTTCAATTCTCGCTTTTTTTGCAATGCGATCCTCTCCTTCGTCTGCATCATTTTCGAGATGACCAGCATCTGTAATGTTGCGGACATAACGTACTTTGTATCCAAGAAATTTCAAGTATCTATAGACAATGTCAAAAGAAATGAAGGTTCGACAATTTCCTAAGTGAACTTTACTGTAAACAGTTGGGCCACAGACATACATCCCTACACTTTTTTTGTTGATAGGAGTAAAGTCTTCTTTAATTCCATTTAGGGAATTAAATATGCGAACATTCTGTGTAGCCAAAGATTCCATTTGTGATTTAGAAAGTGGTTTCTAATCGAATGTATTCCAAAAATTCATTTTTCACTTCTGACTTGTTAAAGGCACCGCCAAATTCGGCTGTGACCGTACTGCAATCAACATCGCGGATACCTCTTGAATTTACACAAAGATGCTTTGCGTCGATTACACAAGCAACATCTTTGGTCTCTAAAGCGGATTGTAGCATGTGCACAATTTGACGTGTGAGTCGTTCTTGCACCTGTGGTCTTTTGGAGAAAAAATCTACGATCCGATTCATCTTAGACAAGCCAATCACAGTTCCGTTAGAGATGTAGGCAACATGTGCCTTGCCTATAATAGGCAATAAGTGATGCTCGCAAGTTGAATACAGGGTGATGTTTTTTTCCACCAACATATGCCCGTATTTGTACTTATTTTCAAATGTCGAAAGTTTTGGAGAACGCACTGGATTGAGCCCACCAAAAACCTCTTGGACAAACATTTTGGCAACCCGTTTAGGAGTTCCTTTTAGACTGTCATCAGACATGTCCATACCCAGGGTCTCTAAGATGTTTGCAACATCTTTTTCTATCCTTGCCATTTTTTCCTCTTCGGAAAGAACGAAAGCATCGGAGCGTAGTGGAGTTTCCGCTGAATTACTTTGGTGGTCATCAGCATCAAAGTGCGTTAGTGTTTCTTCTAGTAATTTATCAAATTTCATTGCGATCAAATAGACAGCAAAGATACTTAATTATAAAATTAGCTAGACAATCTGGTGACTTAAAATTTAAAGTTCCAACTGATGTTGAATCGCCCATAATTTGAAGAAATTTGAGCACGGTCTGTTAGTCCTGTGTCGTAGAGTTGATGACTTCCTTCTTGGTTGCTTTTCAAGAAAGAGATATCAATGGTACTTGCTCTAAATTTAAAGCCTACTCCATACGTGTAGCCCGATCTATCACTTTCAATACTTGTGTTTTTGTACGGAGATTGATCAAGGTGATATCCACCTCTGAAAATAACGCCATTTCTTCGTAATTCTCCACCAATTCGATAACTCGAAGTTGAAGCCCAGTTTTTATTGATTTGGTTGTTGAGGTCAATAAAAACAGCATTGTCATTGGGTCCAATATGCGAATTTTGATAATCCTTATAGACATAGTCTAATGATAATAATCCATGTTTACCAAAAATATACGCAACACTACCGCGGATTTCGCTAGGAGTTTTCACATCGTAATCTTCGTAAACGTTCACAATATTTTTTATGTCCAGGATAGGGTTTCTATTGCCATTATCAGGGTCTGCATAATTTGTTTCTAAATATTGAGAGAGTTCATCTTTTAATGAATACCAAGTGGGTGATTTATAACTTAATCCCACCCGCAATGATGGGTTGGGAGTTGCAATTGCTCCAAATTGCAACGAGGCACCGCTTCCATAAGTGTAGAGTTCATTATCAAAATAAATTCGTCGGATTGGCGAATCACTAGCATAGCCATCTTCAAAAGTCGAGGTTGTTTGATTAAGCTCAATGCTAGCGATATTTAGGTTAGCACCTAAATACAACCAATCATTGTACTTACCAGAAAGGGTAAATGCCATTGTCCAATTATCTCCTTTTGTTATATATTGATGATTATGGTTTACTGATGAGTAAGCCACATTTGAAATAAACAAACCATCGTCAGCAATGTAATCAAACACATAGCCTTGAAAGCCTAAAAATGCTTGTTGATATTCAAACCCATAATTTGGAGACTCTCCAAAAAACCGATAAATTTCACGAACTGTTTCTACTTCACTTAAACCTAAAGCGCTTCCATCTTTTCCATCAGCGTAATTCAAAAAATAGGAGTCTAACCCATTGTTGCTATTCTCTCCGTTGATATTGACGATGTTATCGTATAAAGTTTGCCTTTGCGCGTTAAAACCCAGCGCAATCTTTTTCCAGGAACCTTCATTGTTGTTTTTGAGAACTAACACGCTGCCAATTTGACTGACTCCACCCATTCGATTTTCAGTGGGAGTTGTCGTTCCAAAATATGTTGATTCATTTTCGTTTGATAACAAGCCGTACGTCATTCCAAACTTATTGGTGGAAAATACTGCTGCTCCAGCAGGATTGACATGAAGAGAGGATAGATCCCCTCCAAGCCCTCCAAAGGCACCAGACATGGCTTCAAAGCGTGCGTTTCCACTCAAGTCTTCTTGAGTAACAAGACGGACTAGATTGAGATTTTGAGCTTGCATGCTACAAAAAAAGAAACCTATTGCTACGATTGGTAGTGCGTATTTTTTCATGGTATGGTTGTTAAAATTCAATGTTATCTTCTGCCGCTACTGGAAGATCTTGATGATGAGCTGCGTGAACCACTCGAACTCCTTGAGTTGGATGATTTATTACTGGAATTGCTATAATTTCTTGAACTCGAACGATTTGACGAATTGTAATTGTTACTTTTTGATTGTCTAGTGTTGTATGAATTGTTGGAGCGTGAATACGAATTTGTTTTTGGTGTTGAACTTGAACGATTACCATCTCTGTAATTTCTCCTTGAAGAATAGTCACGTGTCATAAAATCAGAAGAATCTCGTCCTTGCACTTCATTTTTTACACCTGAGTTTGTTGTCTGATCACGAACAAATCGTCGTCCGACATTGGAATCTATCGTATTCGTCTTCCCAGCTGATGTTGTTCTTGAAGTACTGTAATTATTTCGACCAGACCTTTCATAAGTCGTCCCGTTTCTTGGTTGTGAGTTGCCTACTGGCGCACCACGTCTTCCCGATGCCTTCACTTTATTTTTAGGGTTTTGATAGTAGCCCGATCCGTAATTCCCGTAGTAGGGATTATAGTTGTGATGATAATTATAATAGGGATAAAAGGAATAATAAGGACTATAATACGACCATCCATAATGGTAGGGCTCGTGATGATATGACCAAGAATGCCACGATCTGTAACGGTGATTTCGCCAAGGGCGATAGTGATAATCCCAGTAGTTGTCATAACGATTATAAAAACCATGAGAACCATAGCCGTAATAGTTGATGTTTATGTTGTCGTAGCTTCTGTGATCTTGTGAATTTGTAATAAGTGTATCTACCAAAACGTTATTTTTTCCGATAGCGTCTTGATTTTCTTCTTGCGCATATTCTTGCGCTTTATCGCTAAAATATTTTTTGTAATAACCCTGATCTGCATAGTTTTTATTGTTTGAACTAGCGATTGGCGTGTCGCCATAAATACCATCGTCGTAATGTGCAACAGGTTGAAAAGAGCCACAACTGGAAATGAAGATTGCTACTACTATCATACCAAAGAATAATGACGGGATGTTAGGAACTTGTGATTTCATAATTTACACATTGAGGGTTAAACTCTTTTTATTTAATTAGCTTTGCTAAAAATAACATTTCAAATTCTATGCCAAACTAAAAATGGGGCGAAATTTAACAAAACGTAGTGAAGATTATTCAAAATGGTATAACGAACTTGTAGTTCGAGCAGATTTGGCTGAAAACTCGGCTGTTCGCGGCTGTATGGTTATCAAACCTTATGGCTTTGCTATATGGGAGCACATGCAGACTGAGTTAGACAAAATGTTTAAAGACTCCGGACACTCTAATGCCTATTTTCCCTTATTTGTACCTAAAAGTCTATTTGAGGCAGAAGAAAAAAATGCAGAAGGATTTGCAAAAGAGTGTGCAATTGTAACGCATTATCGTTTAGAAAATGATCCTGAAAACCAAGGGAAACTTCGTGTTGATGCCAATGCAAAATTGGAAGAAGAACTTATAGTGCGTCCGACTAGCGAAGCCATCATTTGGAATACGTATAAAAACTGGATTCAATCGTATAGAGATTTACCAATCCTTTTAAATCAGTGGGCAAATGTTGTTCGATGGGAAATGCGAACACGCTTATTTTTACGAACTGCTGAATTTTTATGGCAAGAAGGACACACTGCTCATGCCACAAAAAACGAGGCAATTGCTGAAACAAAACAAATGAATGAGATTTATGCTCGTTTTGCTGAAAATTTTATGGGAATCCCAGTAATACAAGGAACAAAGTCTGAAAGTGAACGTTTTGCGGGTGCGGTAGAAACCTACTGTATTGAAGCCCTCATGCAAGATGGGAAAGCTCTTCAGGCCGGTACCGCTCATTTTTTAGGACAGAATTTCGCAAAAGCTTTTGATGTTAAATTTGCTAACAAAGAAGGTGGTTTAGATTATGTGTGGGCTACATCTTGGGGCGTGTCAACGCGCTTGATGGGTGCACTAATTATGACGCACAGCGATGATCAAGGATTGGTTCTTCCACCAAACCTAGCTCCACATCAAGTGGTTATTGTTCCGATTTACAAAGGAGATGAACAAAGGCAGCAGGTACTAAAAAGTGCCAGAGAAATTAAAGAACAGCTACAAGATGTAGGTATTCGTGTGAAGCTAGATGATAGAGATACTCACACGCCAGGATTTAAATTCAACGACTATGAGCTCAAGGGTGTTCCTATCCGTTTAGGGATTGGACCTAAAGACATCGAAAAAGGCTCTGTGGAACTTGCTAGACGAGACAATTTGACAAAGTCTTTTGTTTCTCAGGAAGCTATCGCTTCACACATAAAAAACCTATTAGAAGAAATTCAGCAAAATCTTTTTGACAGAGCCCTTTCTTTTAGAGAAGAGCATATTACAGAAGTCGACTCATTTGAGGATTTTAAGAAAACACTGAAAGATAAAGGCGGTTTCGTCTCTGCCCATTGGGATGGTACTCAGGAAACAGAAAATCGCATCAAGCAAGAAACAAAAGCAACGATAAGGTGCATACCTATCGACAATCCTTCAGAAAATGGAAAGTGTATCTATTCGGGAAACCCTTCGAATCAACGTGTTCTGTTTGCAAAGGCTTATTGAATATTGAAGCTATTTGTTTTGTCTGCTAAAATGTCGTAGTACTTCATAATCAGTTTATTGTGATAAGCTGAAATGCTAGTGATGCTCACCGTTTGAATGTCACTTTGTTGTTTTAAATACACAGAATCATTTCTTTTACGTCTGAGTTTTAAATGAAAACTTGCAGCACTAAATAAATCGGCATCAGCAACTTCATCTTTAAAAAGAGTGCCAATATGCTGCTGTGTTTGGAGACTGTAAAGGCTGCTGGAACACAAAATAAAGGAATGGTGTGGATCTATTTGTTCGCTTAGAAAAGTATCACCATTCAAGCTGTATTTCATGACCGTATTATCATTGATAAAGAATAAAAAACATGTAAATGGTGCTATTTCATAGAGTTGATTCTTATTGAAATGAATAGAAGATCTTGTTAAACTTTCAAGAAATAATAAGCCCCTGCTTTTGGTTTTAAACAGAGGCTGTTTTCCTTTTGCGTTGAGAATACATCCAACGGTGGATTTTGTTGCATTAACTCCAATCCAACTACCTCCATGGAGTCGATCTGTTGGGTAATATAATTTTTGTCTTTTTTCAGCATATTTTTGTGGTGATGACGAAGATCTGGTAAACACTTCATCTCTGTTGAAAGTCAACATAAACCCTGTTGATGTTGGCACATAACTAACAATACACATTATGAATTAAGATGTTTTAAGGTTGATAAAGCTATTCCAAAATCTGAATGGATCAAATTGCCAAGACCTTGTTCGATAAGTCCTATTTTTATAAAGTATTGATGATGTACACAGTGGTCTAAGCAATAAGTAAGCTCTCTAGCTAATGAGGTTGTGATGATCTGAGTTTCTTCTCCGGTCAAATGAAAACACGTTTGTAGTTCTAGATGATGATTTTTTTCAAGCTGACTAGATTTTAAATTTTTAAAACAACTCAGTATTTCATCAATAACCATTATACATGCTATGGGGTTGGTTTCAAGTGTGTTATTTCGTTTCCTGAGATCGTAATTTATGATTTTTGTTTGAAGCTGATTGAATAGACAAATGTAAAATTCAACAATGTGTCTAAAGTGCTGGCCTATGCTGCTTCCAGAGAGTGCGTTGATCGATATTGTCATTTGCTCTACCGAAAGCCTTGTTAATAATTGTTTTAAATCATTTAAAGTGGTTGCGTGGATTTTGTAGTTCATTTGCATGGGTTTTTTTGGGTAATAACTTTATAACTTCCTATAGCAAAATCTGTTAGTTTTGATTTCTTCTCTTTCGTTTTGCTTTTACTCAAGTCATACATGATTCGCATGTGACAAAAAATGTCACGATATGCTTTTATAATGGAATATTTGGGATCATAAATATGAATTGGTTCAGAATTAACCCCGTTGATCTCTAAAATTTTGATATTGTCCTTTCGTTTAAAGGCATCCCAATTGGAAATTTTTAAATCAATACGGCCATAGTCAAATTGAGGCAAGTATGATATACAATCTACTACCCAATCTAAGACATGAGCATTAATTTTATCTCTTGCATCTATAAACGTAGTCCCCCGATTGTGATTTCCGATGGTTTCAATGACTTTTTCTTCATGTTTTAAAAGTACACTGTTCCATTGTTCGGAATATTTGTCTTTAAAAAAAGATTTTCGATGAGCAACCCTGTGGTTACGGGCAATTAACTCACCCAATGTTTTCTTGCCATCCCCTGTAATGGTGCAAAATGATTTCATGTCCATTGATGAAATTTCAATTTCCCCTAAAGGTTTTTTGTAAGCCAAAATGCCTACTTCAATGGGGTAGTTAATGTATTCTTGAAGTAAATACGCTTGCCCCTTACTGTTTTCAAAAAATGATTTGAGTGAGATTTCGTTTGTTAATATTCGAATCCCTTTTCCTCTCTCTGCGGCATCCGGTTTTGCAATAAAAGGGAATGCAATTTTCTTTTTCTGTCGCTTGTGATTTATAGATGTAAAGGATTCGTTGTTATTGATGATAATCGTTTTTGGGATCCATTGATCGGGTAATTGTGATAGTGTTTCAATCTTGGAACTTAAAAACGCTCCACCAAAGTTCATGTTTGTATTAAGTTTAGTGAAATATAAAATGGATCGAGACTTCAAGGCTAAGTAAAAATAGTAGAAGTATGCAGGTGAGTAAAACAGCAAAAGGGCCAAAACTCGTAAAGGGAAATTCGTTTCCAGAGTACTTTCGGAGTCATAATGATAAAAAAAGAACACTTGTAAGAGTGATTTCTAGCGTTTTCTTATCAAAAAAACTTCCGTTGTGCTTAATACCAAAACGATAATGGCCATAGCAAACAATTGTCCACCATCCGATTGGTCATTCCAATGGATTACAATTCCTAACGTCGTTAACAAGTGGGATGCTATGGCTTCCATCATGATTATACCAGTTAATACGGCTGCAATATGCTTTGTTTTAGGAACTAAGAGTGCAACGGCAAAGACCAACTCGATAGTGCCAAGTAAATAGCGTCCCCAGGGCTCAACGCTGAGAGTTGAAAAGATATATACTGCTTGATCATGCCTTCCAAACTTAAAGTAGAGAGATTGAAATAAAATAACAGACATGAGTAATCTTAAGATGAATGAGGTCTTATTTTTCATGTGATTAGGGGTTTTGTTTGGTTTTTGATCCATTTGTCTTTGGTATTGTTGAAATAGGAATTGTAAAAAAGATATAGATCTCCATTTTTTACAATATATGATAGAGGGTCAATGCTTACTTTTTCACCATATTTTCCGATTGCATAAGCACACCATCCACCATATTCAGGTAAATAATCAAGTGGGTTTTTTAAAAACACTCTTTTATTTTTTTCTGAGGAAAAGTAATAAACGGCTCCTTTAAAGTGGACAGCAAAATGTTTTCCTCCATTAGTGGGCTTGTTTGAAGTATAATAGCTTACGAGGTCATAGCCCTCAGCGATTAGGTTGTTTTCCCCCAAGTTAAGATAATCAACTTCCACATCATTGGCTTGTGATTGCATCGATAAAGAGAGAATAACAAAACAAAAAGCAGTGACAGAAATTGAGTGAGGCATTGTGTTGGGGTTTCCCCAAAAATAGTAAATTCTTTTATGTAAACTTCAAGCTGCACCCTAGTTTCTAAATTTTTAAGTATAATTCGTTCAAAATTAATTGTATAATAATATTTTTCAATTAAATTTGCGACCTTAAATTACTGGCCCGTTCGTCTATCGGCTAGGACGCCAGGTTTTCATCCTGGTAAGAGGGGTTCGATTCCCCTACGGGCTACAAAAATTAAAATTATGGCTAACCATAAATCTGCATTAAAGAATATTCGTTCAGACGAGGCTAAACGCACACGTAACCGTCTGCAGCACAAAACCATGCGTAATGCGTTACGAAAGTTTCAGGATTTGACAACAAAGAAAGCAGCTTCCAAAGAGCTACCGGCTTTAATCTCAATGATAGATAAACTAGCTAAACGCAACATTATACACGCCAACAAGGCTTCTAATTTAAAGTCCCAGGTTACAAAGCATATAGCTACTCTTTAAATTTTATTAAAAACACAAAAAAAAAGGCTTCCAACTTGGAAGCCTTTTTTTTGCTCTATACTTTTTTATTTATTGATTCATCGAAATCAAGAACTCTTCATTGTTGAGTGATCGCTTAATACGATTTTCGATAAATTCCATTGCTTCAACAGGGTTCATGTCTGCGAGATACTTTCGCATGACCCACATACGTTGAACAGTGTTTTCATCGAGGAGCATGTCGTCACGACGTGTGCTAGAAGAAACGAGGTCAATCGCAGGGAATATTCTTCTGTTTGAAATTCGTCGATCAAGTTGTAGTTCCATGTTACCAGTTCCTTTAAACTCTTCAAAAATGACTTCATCCATTTTCGAACCTGTTTCTGTTAAGGCGGTGGCTATGATAGACAGTGACCCGCCATTTTCAATGTTACGTGCTGCACCAAAGAAACGCTTAGGTTTGTGTAGTGCATTTGCATCAACACCACCACTAAGTATTTTGCCAGACGCAGGCTGAACGGTATTGTAGGCACGGGCCAAGCGAGTGATTGAATCCAATAGGATTACGACATCATGACCGCACTCAACAAGTCTTTTTGCTTTATCAAGAACAATATTGGCTACTTTAACGTGTCGGTCTGCTGGCTCGTCAAAAGTAGAAGCAACAACTTCTCCCTTTACATTACGCTGCATATCCGTCACCTCTTCAGGACGTTCGTCAATAAGTAAGATAATTTGATAAACCTCTGGATGATTTGCAGCGATTGCATTAGCTACATCTTTCAACAGCATGGTTTTTCCTGTTTTTGGCTGCGACACAATCATTCCACGTTGCCCCTTACCAATAGGAGAGAACAGATCCATTATTCTAGTTGAAATTGTACTTTGCTTATCAGCAATATTAAACTTTTCATTTGGAAAAAGTGGAGTTAAGTGCTCAAACGCAACTCGATCACGTACAACATTGGGACTTAAGCCATTGATTGTACTCACTTTAATAAGTGGGAAGTACTTTTCGCCTTCTTTTGGTGGGCGAACATGACCTAACACAGTATCGCCTGTTTTGAGCCCAAATAGACGCACTTGGGACTGAGAAACGTAAATGTCATCAGGAGAAGAAAGATAATTGTAGTCTGATGAGCGTAAAAACCCATAACCTTCGGACATCATTTCTAACACACCTTCACTTTCAATAATTCCTTCAAACTCGTAATCGGGTTGCCGATACTTATTGCGTGTGTCTTTGTTGTGGTTGTTTTCTTTTGGATTTTTGGCAACTTTTCTTTTTGCGTTGTTGCCGTTATTATTATTGTTGTTGTTATTGTTGTTATTGTTGTTGTTGTTGTTGTTGTTCCTCGGGGTGTTGTCTTTGCCTTTTTTATTTTGGAGTTTTTCTTCGGATTTGGGCTTTTCGTTTCGTGGCTTTTTCGAAGTTTCCTTGGAAGGCTTATCCTTCTCACTAGGAGTTGATTCTTTTTCTTTTTTAGGCTCTGGTTGACTTGCTATATGATCAATGATATTATATGCTAAGTCCATTTTTTTGAGACCAGTAATCCCTTTAATTCCTAAACCTTTTGCAATTTCTTGTAATTCAGGAAGTTTTTTTGATTTTAATTCAGCGATTTCTAACATTAGTGTATTTGAAGATAAATAATCTGGAAAAAATAATCGGGTAGAAGTTTCCCAATTGTTTTACAAATATACAACTTATTTTTACTTTTATTAAAATTTTGTAAATGATACAACGTATTCAAACATTATACCTTTTTATTGTAACAATTCTTCAGTTGACGAGTGTTTTATGGATAAGGGATCGATTACTTTTTTCTGGAAAAAATGTTGATTTATTAAGTCATTATATTTTGTTGATTCCTACGATACTTTTGGTTGTTATTCCGTTTTGGAATATTTTTCAGTTTAAAAATCGCAAAGGTCAATTTGTTGTGAATCGACTTCTTCTCCTTCTTTCTTTGCTTTTAATGGGGAACCAACTTTTGGGCTACATGAATATTGAGACGTACTCACAAGATCAGATTTGGGTTACGATCTCATATTTATTGACTGTCATTCTTCTCGCTCTATCAAATAGAGCCATTAAAAAGGATGAGGATTTGGTACGTGCTGCTGACCGTTTGCGATAGCAGTTATCGTTTTACTTCTATTACTTCCATATTTTTGATCTCGCCTGCTTCCAACTCAAAACGTACCATCGTGCGCACTTTGTGAAATCCGTGTTTACCCATTGCTCCAGGGTTGATGAATAGCACACTATGTGTTTTATCAAAATGGATCTTTAAAATATGTGAGTGGCCACATATAAACAACTTAGGCTTTATTGTTTTGAGTTTGGCGGAAACGTTTCTCGCATAACGCCCGGGTCTTCCACCAATATGTGTCATAAAAACTTTGACTCCTTCACAACTAAAAGACAAATCTTCGGGAAAACTTAATCGTAATTCTGAACCGTCGATATTGCCGTATACAGCTCGCAGAGGTTTTATTGCTAAAATTTGATCCGTCACTTCTGATGTCCCAATATCCCCAGCGTGCCAGACTTCGTCAGATTCACGAACATACTTTAGGATGTGGTTATCCATGTAGTTGTGTGTATCAGAAAGCAACAAAATCTTTTTCATTGACTTTTACTTGAATGGAGTTGTATAAACGATATCTTTGTTCTACAAAAGTAATGCTACTTGCGGTATTTTATGGAGTTATCTTATGAAGGCACCTCGTTTGTGGGTTGGCAACGTCAACCAAAAGGGGAGAGTGTACAGGCTTGTCTCGAAGATGCGTTATGTATTTTATTTCGTGAGTCGATTGCTGTTGTAGGGGCTGGAAGAACTGATGCAGGCGTTCATGCTCGACAGCTTTTTGCTCATGTAGATTTACCTGTAAAACTACCTGAAGACCTCATTTTTAGATTAAATAAATTACTTCCAAAAAGTATTGCAGTCCTAGCACTTTTTCCTGTTCTTCAAGAATCACATGCTCGTTTTGATGCTATTAGCAGAAGTTACACATACATCATTACGACGAAAAAAAACCCTTTTCTAGAAAAGCGAGCTTACCAGTTCACCAAAAATCTAAATATTGATTTGATGAACGAAGCAGCAGCCATATTATTGACCCACAAAGATTTTAAGTGCTTTTCAAAATCTAAAACGGATGTGAAAACATACATTTGTGATGTTCTCAAAGCGAACTGGGAACGGAAAGAACATAAGCTCATTTTTTCGATTCAAGCCAATCGATTCTTGCGAAATATGGTGCGTGCTGTTGTAGGCACACTCATTGAGGTTGGGTTGGAAAAGGTGAGTATTGATGATTTTAAAAACATTTTAGCAAGCCGTGATCGAAGTCAAGCGGGATATTCTGTCCCTGCTCATGGACTCTATTTAATTAACGTAAGCTATCCAAAACATATCTTTGCTGTATGAGTTTAAAAGTAAGCGGTTCGATACTGGACATTTCTCTATTTAAACGGTTGATGCGTTATGTTCGCCCATATACCTACACGTTTGTGTTTGTCCTCCTTGCCGCTATTTTGTTGTCTGTATTCTCTACTCTCAATCCCTATCTACTCAAAATCACTGTTGATGATTACATCACTCTTAAAGATTATGATGGGATGCTTTTTTTTATTGTTATCATGGCCATCGTGTTATTCATGGAGGTTTTATTTCAGTTTTCCTTTATCTATTATGCAAACTGGCTTGGACAACGAGTGGTTTTTGATTTGAGAAAAGATCTTTTTAAAAGAATGGTGAGTTTTCGAATGACCTTTTTTGATCAATCTGCAGTTGGTCGTCTGGTCACGAGAGCTGTAAATGACATTGAAACCATTGCCAGTATTTTTAGTCAAGGGCTGTTTATGATCATAGCAGATCTGCTAAAAATGTTTATTGTGATAGGAGTGATGCTCAGTGTAAGTTGGAAGCTTACTCTTATTGTGTTTGCAATTCTACCAATCATTCTGGTTGCTACTCGCAAGTTTCAAAAAGCAATGAAGTTTGCTTTTGACGATGTGCGAACACAAGTGGCCAATCTAAACACTTTTGTGCAAGAGCGTATTTCGGGAATGCATATTGTTCAGTTGTTTGTTCGTGAAAAACAAGAGTATGATGCATTTCAAGAAATTAATGAAAAACATAAAAAAGGTTGGCTAAAAACCGTTTGGTATAATTCTATTTTCTTTCCCATTGCGGAACTTTCTACTTCCATAACGATTGGTTTACTGGTTTGGTATGGAGGGCTCAATGTAATTGCTCAAAACAGCAACATCACTTTGGGATCAATTTTTCTATTCATTCAATTGACTCAAATGTTGTTTCGTCCGCTTCGCCAAATTGCAGATAAATTCAACACGCTTCAGATGGGAATGGTCGCTGTGCAGCGTGTGTTTGTTGTGATGGATACAGATAGTCATATTCCAAATCATGGAACCTTAGAAGCAAAAAATTTAGACGGTGATCTTTCTTTCGAGAATGTCATTTTTTCATATAAAGATGGAGAGCCCGTGATCAATGACATTTCGTTTACGGTTTCGGCTGGAGAAACAATTGCAATTGTTGGTGCAACAGGAGCTGGGAAATCAACCATTATAAACTTGCTTAGTCGTTTTTACGACATTTCTGACGGAAGTATCAAAGTGGATGGTCATAACATCAAAAAGTACAGCCTTCACTCTTTGCGAAATGAAATTGCAGTTGTCTTACAGGATGTGTTTTTATTTGCTGATACAATTAAAAACAACATTACACTATGGGATCCAGACATAAAGGATGAGCAGATTGTTGAGGCAGCGAAACACATTGGAATTGACAGTTTTATTTCAAAACTTCCTGGTCAATTTCAATACAATGTAAAAGAGCGTGGCGCTATGCTTTCAGGCGGTCAGCGTCAATTGATTGCCTTTTTAAGAGCTTATGTTACCAATCCTGCTATCCTAGTTTTGGATGAGGCCACCTCATCGGTTGATAGCGAAACAGAGGAGTTGATTCAAGTCGCTACTGACAGGGTCACAAAAAACAAAACTGCTATTATTATAGCCCATCGACTTGTTACAGTTCAAAAAGCCGATCGAATTATTGTGTTAGACAAAGGGAAAATTGTAGAAATGGGCACTCACAAAGAACTTTTAGAGACTGAAGGAGGTTATTATCAAAACCTTCACAATGTTCAGATAAGCCAAAAACAAGAATCTTTTTAATTTAGATCTTCTTGAATGATTTCAATGAGGTTGTCATTGCTAGAAAACGAGACAAATTCTCCATTTCGCATGTATGATATTTTTCCAGTTTCTTCAGAAACAACGAGTACAGTGGCGTCTGTTTTTTCAGAGATCCCTAAACCAGCGCGATGCCTTAATCCATATCGAACTGGTACATCCGGTTGATCACTAATTGGAAGTGCGACTCGCGTGGCTACTATTCGATTTCCGTCAATAACAACTGCACCATCGTGAAGCGGTCCTCCTTTAAAGAAGACACTTTCAATGACAGGGCTAGAAATATCCATATTGACTTGATCTCCAGAATCTTTTATAAAATCCAAACTTGTGTTCCTTTCAAAAACAATAAGTGCACCAATTTTCTGTGCGCTTAATTCTGTACATGATTGTACTACTACTTCTGCTTCTGATCGTTTGGAGAGTTCATTGTTTGTCAGTATGTTCCAGTAGCGTCGAAAATTCTTTCTGTTGGCCAAATTTGTTGACCCTACGGTAAGTAAAAGTTTTCTGATTTCTTGTTGAAAGACCACAATTAAGGCGAACACTCCTACGCTGATAAATCCACCTAAAATATTGCTTAGCACTTTCATTTGTAAGATGTCGGTCAATTTCCAAATAAGGTACACAATAACAATTCCTGTAAAGATGTTGATTGCTGCTGTGCCCTTGACAAGTTTGTAGATGTAATAAAGTAAAATAGCAACGAGAACAATGTCAAGGACATCTATGATTCGGACTTCTAAAAATTCAAGAGGGTTCAAATGAAATTTTTTATAAAATTAAGTAAAATTAAAATACAGTTAATTTCTATTTCTTTTGCTGTTGATTCATGAAGTTTACTAAACGAATAACTTCTATTGCTTCTTTCACGTCATGGGTTCGTAAAACAGAAGCTCCTTTTAGCGCAGCAATGGTGTGAACCACAGAAGATCCATGTAAAGCATCAGTAGAATCAACGTCAATCACTTTCTGAATCATAGACTTACGGGATACCCCGATAAGAATTGGGCATCCGAGCTCTTTAAACTTCTCCAGCTGATAAAGCAATTGATAATTGTGTGCCAGCGTTTTGCCAAACCCAAAACCAGGATCAATGATGACTTCCTTAATACCCGCAGCCTTCGCTCTTTTTTGAATATCAATGAACGCAGCCATCACATCTTTTACGACATCTCGATATTGCGGATTTTTTTGCATTGTTTTAGGGGTTCCTTGCATGTGCATTGCGATATAGGGCACAGCGAGATCAGCAACGGTTTTCATCATTAGATGATCCATTTTCCCAGCAGAAATATCATTGACAATAACGGCGCCAGCTCCAACTGCTTCGAGAGCTACTTTACTGTTTGTCGTGTCAACTGAGATAAGAGATTGCGGAAATGTTTTTAGGATTGTCTCTATGGCAGGTTGTACACGATCAATTTCTTCTTGGGTTGAAATGGGGTTTGATCCTGGTTTGGAACTAGCACCTCCTATATCAATAAAGGTAGCCCCTTGATCGAGCATTTGTCCTACTCGTGTGGCAATGGCTTGTAAATCGGTGTAACGCCCACCATCAAAAAACGAATCTGGGGTGACGTTCAAAATTCCCATGACATGACCTTGTGATAGATCAACCTTTCGGGTTTTACAGTTAATAACCATTGCAAAAATGAGTTGAGAAAGAATCGATTTTTAAAAAATTTGAGCGAAATTTACGCAAAAGTTTACACCTTGTCTAATACAAATCAACAGTACGACTCTGCAATAGCGCTTTGCAGGGATTTATTCGAAAAAAAAATGCGGGATTATGGATGTGCATGGCGTATCCTTCGTGTTTCTTCGCTTACCGATCAAATTTTCATCAAAGCCCAACGTATTCGTACACTGCAAAAAAATAAGACCCAACGAGTAGATGAAGGTCAATTCTCAGAATTTATAGGGATTGTAAATTACTGTGTAATGGCACTTATTCAAATCGATAAAGGAATTGCTGATCAACCTGACATGGATGATCAAACTGTTTTAAAATTGTACAATGCTCAACTAGATAACACCAAATTATTAATGCAAAACAAGAATCATGACTACGGAGAAGCGTGGCGAGATATGCGTGTAAGTTCATTAACAGATTTGGTTCTTCAGAAATTACTACGTGTTAAGCAAATTGAAGACAACGATGGGCAAACAATTGTGAGTGAAGGACTTGATGCAAACTACCAAGACATCATTAATTATGCTGTTTTTGCGCTAATTCATTTAGAAAACTCATGAATTTCCTCCAAAGGATAGCTTCTGTAATATTTACACTTTTTGGTGTGGCTACGGTTGTTTTCTTCTTATTTAATGTCTTGCCTGGTGACCCTGCTCAAATGATGTTGGGTCAAAATGAAAGCAGTGAGGAGCTTTCCATCATCCGTAAAAAATTCGGATTTGACCAACCCGTTTTTTTTCAATACGCACATTATATAAATGACTTAAGTCCAGTTTCTATTCATTCATTAAATGATGAATTTACTGGTTTGTCTTCCAATAATTATAATTACTTACATCTTCTAACTTTGAACAACAAAGCGTTGGTTCTTAAATGGCCTTACCTTCGAGAATCTTACCATAAGAGTGGGGTGGAGGTTAGTGATATTATTCGTGATACTCTTCCAAACACGGCAATGCTTGCTGTTGCTGCTTTGCTTCTTGCTTTATTGCTCGGAGTGCTCATGGGTATGTTGTCAGCTGTTTATGCGCATAGCCCAATCGATCGATTTCTTCAACTACTGAGTACACTTGGTATGAGTTTGCCTTCTTTTTTTAGTTCTATCCTTGCAGCATGGATTTTTGGTTTTCTTCTTCATGAATACACTTCATTGGAGATGACAGGAAGTTTATATGCTCTAGATGACATGGGAGAGTCCTATCAAGTTGTATGGAAAAACATCATTCTTCCCGCCTTTGTTTTGGGAATTCGTCCACTAGCAGTTGTTACTCAGCTCATGCGTAATGCTTTGTTGGACGAATGGAATCGTGGCTATGTGAAAACAGCGCGAGCTAAAGGCATGTCGGCATCAAAAATCTTATGGAAACATATGCTAAAAAATGCACTTAATCCAGTGGTGACGGCATTATCTGGTTGGTTTGCAAGTATGCTTGCGGGTGCTGTTTTTGTAGAATATATTTTCGGTTGGAACGGAATTGGAAAAGAAATTGTGAATGCATTAAACGTTCTTGATGTGCCAGTGCTTATGGGATCAGTACTGACTGTTTCATTTCTGTTTATAGTTATTAACCAAGTTGTAGATCAAATATATATCTATTTGGATCCTAAAGTTCAATCAAATTAAAATTTAAAAATGAGAAAACATATCGTTGCAGGTAACTGGAAAATGAATAAAACTCAAACGGAAACCGTTGAGCTAATCAATGAATTAAAACAGCAGGACTTAGATGCCAATGTAGGTGTTTATATTTCGCCAGCTTTTGTCAATTTATCAAAAGCGGTTGCTTTAACTGCAGATGGTAACATTCAAGTTGCAGCACAGAATATGCACCAATCTCCTAATGGTGCTTTTACAGGTGAGATTGCTGTGAATATGCTACAAGATATCGGCGTAAATCATGTCATTTTAGGTCATTCAGAGCGTCGTGCTTATTTCGGAGAAACAGATGAATTGCTTCGTGAAAAAGTACAAGTTGCTTTAGATGTTGACATGGAAGTAATCTTTTGTTTTGGCGAGGAGCTAAACGAACGAAAAGAAGGAACGCATTTTGACGTGGTCAAAAAGCAATTGACGACAGCGTTGTTTGCATTAGATGTGTCGGCATGGAGAAATATTGTACTGGCTTACGAACCTGTTTGGGCAATTGGAACTGGTGAAACTGCATCACCTGAACAAGCACAAGAAATGCACGCTTACATACGGTCACTTATAGAGTATCATTATGGAGTCAAATGCGCTGACGATGTGTCAATCCTTTATGGAGGAAGTGTAAAGCCGGCCAATGCCGCGGAGATTTTTGCCCAACCAGATGTCGATGGAGGATTGATCGGAGGTGCGTCGCTTAACGCAACTGATTTTGCAGCTATAGTCAATGGGTTTGCTTCCTAAATCTTATTACGAAGTACGTTTTCAAGTCAGCCCTATTGAACAGGGTAGAGATATCCTTTTAGCGATATTGTCCGATTATGATTTTGAAAGTTTTTTAGAAACCAATGATGGACTGAATGCCTACGCAAAGTCTATCGTTTGGAGACAGATCGATATTGACGAAGCGATAAAGTCGATGCCTTCAATGTTTTCGGTTTCATACGAGTTGAAAGAGGTTCCTCTAGAAAATTGGAATGCCAAATGGGAATCTTCATTTCAGCCAATTATTGTTGGTGATTATACTGTTCGTGCGCCTTTTCATCCTCCAAAGAAAACTATACATGAGTTGATTATCGAGCCCAAAATGTCCTTTGGGACTGGCCACCATCAGACAACACAATTAATGTTGAATTATGTAATCAATATCGATGTAAAAAATAAAGTTGTTCTTGACATGGGGTGTGGCACGGGAATACTCGGAATTCTATCCGCTCAACGAGGAGCAAAAAGTGTTTTAGCTGTTGATATAGAGCCTTGGTGTGTTGAAAACACTATTGAAAATGCCATTCGAAATCAATGTGAGGATAGGGTAGATGTCTTGTGTGGTGATATCGATAAAGTTTCTGGATCATTTGATTTTATTATTGCTAACATTAATCGAAACACACTACTTTTTCATATCTCTTATTATGCAGATAAATTAAATGATGGAGGCATATTGCTATTGAGTGGATTTTATAAATATGACCTTGAGATAATGAATAAGCGTTGCTTTGATAACAACCTTTCCATCCATTCATACGAGACTAACGATGACTGGGTTTGCGCAAAATATGTATATTCAACACTGTGAACATTCGATTCGATACACATAAAGAACAAGAAAGTCCAGACCATGACGTTCTCGTTTCGACAGAGCGAGAGCACGAAATCATTCTGTATAATGATGAGGTCAACACTTTTGATCATGTAATTAAAACTTTAATCTCAGTTTGTGAGCACACAGCAGAGCAAGCTGAGCAGTGCGCTCTTATTGTTCATTATAATGGGAAATGCGCTGTCAAATCTGGGAGTTACGACGAGCTTGAGCCAAAGTGTACCCGTTTATTAGCTGCAGGATTGAGCGCTGAAATTGTGTAAAATCAAGCCAAAAATCGCACTTTTTTGAGTTTCCTTACCTTTGGAAAAAAAGATTGCATTATGAGGAAAGAAAATATCATCCTAGCATTGATGGTGGGTGTAACAGCCGTTTATGCACAAACTGATAGTTTGAAAAAGAGTATTCATCAATTTGTTGTTAATGATATTGATGGGAAGCAATTTGATTTTAGTTCGCTTAAAGGGAAAAAAGTTTTGGTGGTCAACACCGCTTCAAAATGCGGATTAAGTTCACAGTATAAGAAATTACAAAAATTGTATGAACAATACAGCAACAAAGATTTTGTGATTGTAGCTTTTCCATCAAACAACTTTTTGTGGCAAGAGCCAGGAACCAATAAGACCATCAAAGCGTTTTGTGAAAAGAATTATGGTGTGTCGTTCCCGGTTATGGAAAAATCAACGGTAAGAGGAAGGTCAAAACACCCTGTTTATGAATTTCTGACGAGCAAAGATAAAAACGGAGTAAAGAGTTCAACCGTGACTTGGAATTTTCAAAAATACCTTATCGATGAGCATGGACAATTGGTTGATGTTGTTTCACCAAGAACCCAACCTGATGATCCAAAAATTATTGATTGGATAAAAAGCTAATGAAAGAACAAAAACTTGATATAGTAGCCTTTGGTGCACATCCAGATGATGTAGAGTTAAGTTGTGGCGCAACCATCGCTAAAGAAGTTGCTTCTGGGCTTGCTGTAGGTATAATTGATCTCACTCGTGGTGAGCTCGGAACTCGAGGAAGTGCGGAAATTAGAGACAAAGAAGCAAGTAAAGCAGCATCAATATTGGGTGTCACATTACGGCAAAATTTAGGTTTTCGTGATGGCTTTTTTGTTAATGATGAAGCTCATCAGTTAGAAGTCATTAAGGTATTACGTCATTATAAGCCCAAAATCGTGTTGTGTAATGCGCAGACGGATCGTCATATCGATCATGGTCGAGCAGCAGATTTAGTCCACGACGCTTGTTTTTTGAGTGGATTGCAGAAAATTGAAACTCAATTTGAAGGAAAAGCACAAGATTCTTGGCGACCATCACAGGTCTATCATTATATGCAGTGGAATAGTGATCCTTCTGACATTGTTGTTGATGTGAGTGGTTTCATGGAGAAAAAAATCGAATCGATTTTATCATATGCTTCTCAGTTTTTCAATGAAAATTCCAATGAACCCGAAACCCCTATAAGTAGTAAAACTTTTGTTGAAAGTGTTAAAAACAGGGGTGCAGACCTAGGTAGAATAGTGGGGGTTGAATATGCTGAGGGGTTTACAACACAACGTCAATTGGCGACTACCCGAATTTCTAACTTATTATAGTTTCAAATTTTAAACACAAAAAACGTATACGTTGACGTATATATATGGTGGTTGAGGTTCAGTTGGTTTGAACGCTTACATCTAAAGAATCTTTATGTTCAACAAGGGCTTGATTGATTTGTATGTCTTCAATTT
>JABHGH010000112.1 GCA_018672145.1 Flavobacteriaceae bacterium | reverse complement strand
TTTATCGCAGTAATGATGGCGGGTCTTCATGGGAGGACATGGGGCTAAAAAAATCCGAACACATTTCTAAAATTATTGTTCACCCCGACAATTCTAACATCATTTGGGTTGCTGCTCAAGGACCATTATGGAGTTCAGGTGGTGAACGAGGTCTATTCAAATCTACAAATGGTGGTAAGACGTGGGTGAACAAACTCGAAATCAATGAATGGACGGGCATAACCGATTTGGTAATCGACCCATCAAACCCAGACGTTTTGTATGCCGCGAGTTGGCAACGCCATCGCAATGTGGCTGCATACATGGGGGGAGGCCCAGGAACTTCTATTTATAAAAGCTTTGATGGCGGAGAGACATGGAACAAAATAGACAATGGTTTGCCGAGTTCAAACATGGGTAAAATTGGTTTGGCAATCTCCCCAATGAATCCTGAGGTTCTCTATGCAGCTATTGAACTCGAACGACGAAAAGGTGCAGTCTATCGTTCTTCGAACAGCGGAGGTAGCTGGACAAAAATGTCTGACACGGTTTCAGGAGGTACAGGCCCTCACTACTACCAAGAGTTGATTGCATCACCTCATCACTTTGATCGTATATACCTTATGAATGTACGGGCATTGGTTTCTGAGGATGGTGGGAAAACATTTTACACCATGAGCGAGGCAAACAAGCACTCTGACAATCATTCGCTTACCTTTAAGAAGGATGATCCCAATTACTTGTTGTTTGGCACAGATGGCGGTATTTACGAATCTTTTGACGATTCCGAAACATGGAAGTTTGTTAATAACCTTCCCCTGACACAGTTTTATAAGCTTGCAGTTGATGATGACTACCCCTTTTACAATATTTATGGTGGTACGCAGGACAACAACACGCAAGGAGGTCCTTCACGAACTTTTCGTACCAACGGGATTACCAATGGAGATTGGTATGTGCTATTAGGTGGTGATGGTCATCAGCCAGCCACAGAACCTGGAAATCCAGACATCGTATATGCGCAATGGCAACAAGGAAATCTCTATCGAATTGACAAAACAACCATGGAGGCAATTTATATTAAGCCACAGAGTGGTGCTGGAGAATCTTATGAACGGTACAATTGGGATGCACCAATTTTAGTTAGTCAACACGATCCAAAGCGTTTGTATTTTGGAACCCAGCGCGTTTGGCGTTCTGAAAATCGAGGGGATAGCTGGACCGCAATATCTGGAGATTTAACAAAAAATGAAGAGCGTCTTGCGCTGCCTATCATGGGTCGTCAGCAGAGCTTTGACAATGCATGGGATGTCTATGCCATGTCTACATATAACACCATCACCTCATTGAGTGAGTCCAAGAGTGACCCCAATGTGCTTTATGCGGGAACGGATGATGGAGTTCTTCAATACACTAAAGACGGAGGTGAAAACTGGACCAAAATGACGGTTGATAAGCTACCGGGAGTTCCGGCTTCCGCCTTTGTAAACGATATAAAGGTTGACTTACACAACGATCAAGTGGCCTATGTGGCGCTAGACAATCATAAGTACGGAGACTATACGCCTTATTTATACAAAACATCAAATGGAGGAAAAAAATGGAAGGCCATTACCAGTGGAATCCCTGAAAACAATCTTGTTTGGAGAATTGTACAAGATCATGTCAATCCCAATCTGTTGTTTCTGGCAACTGAGTACGGGGTTTATGTGAGTTTGGATCAAGGGAATTTATGGCATAAATTCTCAACTGGACTTCCCACGATTTCAGTACGTGACTTAGCGATTCAAAAAAGAGAGAATGACTTGGTTCTTGCTACTTTTGGGCGTGGTTTTTATGTCCTAGATGATTATAGTGCATTACGCGAATTGTCGGGAAAAAGTGTAGAGAAAGATGCTTTGCTTTTTCCAGTGCGAAAAGCCCTTCAATACAACCAAACTCGTGGAGGCACTTCTAGTCAAGGTGGATCGTTTTTCACAGCGAAAAACCCAGACTACGGCGCAGTGTTCACTTTCTTTATCAAGGAGGGTCATCAGTCCATGATGTCAAAAAGAAAGAAAAAGGAAAAAGAGCTTAAAGACAATGACATTCCGTTTCCTGGATGGGAGGCTTTAGATGCTGAGAAAAATGAACCAAAGGCAGAGGCAATTTTGGTTGTTCGTGACGCAACGGGTGCCGTAGTTGACCGCATTTCTGCTAAGTTGTCCAAAGGAATTCAGCGTGTAAGCTGGGATTTAAAAAAGCCGTATGCTAATGTCGTTGATGCCAATACCAAACAAAAATCAATCAATGCATGGCGCTTAGACGTGGCGCCAGGCACATACAGTGTTAGTTTGCTCAAAAGAGTAGGCGGAGTTGAGACCGAGCTTGTAGGTGCTCAAACCTTTGAGGTA
>JABHGH010000079.1 GCA_018672145.1 Flavobacteriaceae bacterium | reverse complement strand
TTCTTTCATGCGCACTAACCTATGCACAAAATGAACAAAATTCAAATCAAGAAGATCGTCAGAGTTTTGAAAGCTGGAACGGGGCTAAACTTTCATATGAGATCCATAAAAAAGTAGATTTGAGCGCTGAAGTGCAAGTTCGATTAAAATCAGTTGGCGAAACATATAAGTCGTTTTTTGTAGAAATTCAAGGAGAATATCAACCATTTTCTTTTCTAGATCTTGGACTGGGCTACCGAAACTTTGACAAGCTAGATGATGTTGGAAAAAAACAAGGGCACGATAAATTTGATCGGCTTTATGGATTCTTGCAAACGAAAACAAACTTGGATCGTTTTGACTTTGGATTCCGTGTTATGCACCAGGTCAAAAATCAACGAAACGCTCTTGAAATGCCGAAAGACAATACGCGTTGGCGCTATAAATTCTCTTCACAATTTGATATTCCCAACTGGAGTTTTGACCCCAGAATGAGTGTCGAATTCTTTATGTTAGATGAAGTTCTTAGTACGAATGCCTATGATAAAATCAGGCTTTCTCTAGGAACCAAAAAGAACCTTAAGGGTCCAAACAGCCTCTCATTTAAATACCTCTATCAAAGTGAAGTACAAGTCAAAAACCCTTTGTCCTATCACATTTTGAGTTTAAAATATGAGTATAGTATTCGACCTGATAAAAGGGAGTAGTATTGTAGAAGCCTCTTAATTTAAGTTACCTCTCATCCAGTTCATACGGTTCTCTACCCAATATTGGAGATATTCCACCTCTTCGTCATGCGTTTCAAATATAGCAGTTGAATTATTCCAAATGGGCTCTCCCAAGTTTTGATATTGCTCATAATTCAGTTTTTGTGAACGTTTGATCTTGTTCGAAAATCCTTGAATGATATCAATGAATTGGTCTTTCTTTTCATAATAGTATAGGTAGCGGGAAGAGACCAAGTCTTTGAAATATTCATCTTGCAACAATCGATCAAACCAGGGGTGCTCACTAATCCAATTTCCCTCAATGAAAAACGAATTTGCATTATAATCTGCATTACCGTAAGAAAGGTCAAAATCCCATATTGGGCCCATTTTTAATGTTCCACCTGGCTCATAGGTAAAGAACACACTTGCGTACCCATAGGCATCAACAGACTTGCCCATTTCATTAATCAAGTACCAGTCAACAAAAGAATCGACATCAATAAAGGAGCGATACCCTACATCAGGGTCTTTAAAATTGTTCCCAAACAATGTATTTTCAAAGTCATCAACATGATTTTTGATGACCTTGTAGGCAGTTGAGTTTTGCTCAATATCAGGCTCTTTTATATTAAAAATGGTGTCTGACCACCAAAATTTTTCCATTTTCTGTCTGAAAATTGGCGGTTCAAAATAGACATCGTCCTCATCAATTCTCTGACGTTGGTCAATCTCAATCAAATAACCAGTATCCCCAATATTGACACGATTTTTTGATTCTTCAATTTTTTGTGCAATGACATAGGTTCCCGCGGGTTGGTTGTTGATAAACAACTCAACGAAACGACCTGTGGGTGAATAATCAAAGTTGCTGATTTTACCAATCTCATAGCTAAACATATTTCGCACAAGGCTTCGATCCCAATATTCGGCTAATAACACCCAACGTCTGTCGTCGGGCATTCCGAGAACTTCCGTTTTATCTGTAAATTTAATCTGATAGGGCTTTTTAGAAACGCTTCCATCACCCCATGTTGAGTTTCCTCGTCCTCGGATTTGAATAGCCGTTTCGTCGATATCAACATAGTCCAATCCGCCATAAACGGAAACTTCTGCCGAAATATATTCTTCTTTTGAGAACACTTCTTGTCCAAGGGTATTGATGTAAACAATCGGTAGTCCTGTGTAATACATCACACGAATATTATAATCTTTTCCCGTGCTTGCATTATTGCGGACTGTCAGAACAACCTCTTTTGAAAAATCGTTTTTGGTGACTGAACTGGTTTGCTCTATATCTCCTATGAAGACAGTGTTTCCTTCAAAAGTATAAGTGGCAACCAACTGACTCAAATTCGTTCCAAATTCGACATATCCATGAAATGTTTTATCTCCATCAAATTCCATTTCAAGATCTGCACTTAACGATGAGTTATTGCTTTTTAGAAAGGAAACTTTTGTCAAGTTGATTGCTGGCAATTCAATAATGTCTTCTTCTTTTTGACAAGATATTACAACCAACAAGAGGAGAGCTAAAAACCGTTTTTTCATAATTATAGGGTATTAAAAAAACCTTTCGGCCTTAATCAAAGTTACAACAATTTATATACCATGTTGGTATTTAAATCATTGTCAACCTAGAAGAATTCTTCTAGGTTGACAAATTGGATTTTATAAATCGAAGCGATCAGCATTCATAACCTTGTTCCATGCTGCGATAAAGTCATGCACAAATTTATCATTGTTGTCATCTTGCGCATAGACTTCTGCAATGGCTCTTAGCTCAGAGTTTGATCCAAAGATCAAATCTATTCGAGTTGCAGAACGTATTGTTTCACCTGTTGTTCTGTCAATTCCTTTAAACAAATTGAACCCATCTTTTTCCCACTTGATCTCCATGGAAAGGAGTTGCTTAAACCAAGTGTTACTAAGCTTACCATCACCCCAAAGTCCATCTTCTGAATGTGATACGCCCATTGCTCGAAGACCTCCAACCAACAGCGTCATTTCAACGGGAGATAAACCAAGAAGTTGAGCTTTATCAAGCAGCAATTCTTCTGGCGAAACGCTGAATTCTTTTTCAATGTAGTTACGAAAACCACATGCATTTGGTTTTAACAATTCAAACGAAGAAACATCTGTGTTCTCTTGCGTTGCATCGCCACGACCTGTTGTGACTTCCACTGTTGTCGAGGATAGGTTTTCAATACCAACGGCTCCTCCAATCACGATGACATCAGCGACGCTCGATCCTGTTTCAGATGCAATACGCTCATAGACAGAAAGGATTTCGGCAAGTTGATCAGGTTTGTTTGCGCCCCAGTCTTTTTGAGGAGCAAGGCGAATTCGCGCACCATTTGCACCACCTCTGTTATCAGAACCTCTAAAGGTAGAAGCAGATGCCCATGCAGTATCAATCATTTTGGCATTATCAATACCAGCATCAGAAAGTGCTTTTCTCACATTGGCTTCTTCGCTTGCCGAAAGTTGCTTTCCAGCTACTATAGGATCTTGCCAAACATAGTCCACATCTTTAAAATCACCAGCGACATAGTTTGATTTAGGACCCATGTCACGGTGAAGCAATTTAAACCACGCTTTGGCAAATGCTTCGCCAAACTCTTCTGGGTTAGCGAGGAATTTTTGACAGATTTCACGATAAATAGGATCAACTTTTAAAGAGATATCAGCCGTTGTCATCATCGGCAAAACCTTTTCCTCGCTTCCGTCAACCTGTGGAACCATATCGTCTTGTTCACAATCAACGGGGTGCCATTGCCATGCACCTCCAGCTCCTTGCTTACATTCCCACTCGTATTTGAATAACAATGTAAGGTATCCCATATCCCATTGAATAGGGTTTGTTGTCCATGGACCTTCAATACCACTTGTGATCGTGTGTACGCCTTTTCCAGATTTATAAGAGTTATTCCAGCCAAACCCTTGATCTTCAATCGCAGCACCTTCGGGTTCAGCACCAACATATTTGTCAGCATCTGCTGCACCATGAGCTTTTCCAAAGGTGTGCCCTCCAGCTGTTAAGGCAACAGTTTCATAATCGTTCATTGCCATTCTTTTGAAGGTTTCTCGAACGTCCTGCGCAGAAAGTGCTGGGTCAGGGTTTGCGTTAGGCCCTTGAGGGTTGACATAAATAAGCCCCATTTGTACCGCTGCCAATGGGTTTTCCAAATCTTGACGAGTATCACCATAGCGGTTGTCTCCCAACCATTCATCTTCTGCACCCCAATAGATGTCTTTTTCGGGATGCCAAATATCTTCTCGTCCAATTGCAGAACCATGGTTTGGCCCACCCATATCTTCGATGGCTACATTTCCAGCAACCACAAACAAGTCTGCCCAGCTTAGTGAATTCCCATACTTTTCTTTCACTGGCCAAAGCAGGCGTCTCGCTTTATCTAAGTTGCCATTATCTGGCCATGAATTGAGTGGCGCAAATCGTTGTGCTCCCGTAGCTGCACCCCCACGGCCATCGCCTGTGCGATAGGTCCCGGCAACGTGCCAAGTCATTCGTATAAAAAATGGACCATAGTGCCCATAGTCAGCTGGCCACCATTCTTTGCTGTCTTTCAAAACAACTTTAATGTCATTTTTAACGGCTTCTAAATCCAAACTCTTAACACGATCCTTATAATCGATTTCCGAAACAGGGTTGCTTTTTGAGTCATGTTGACGGAGAATATCAATATTTAAATTGTTCGGCCACCAATCTTTGTTTTGCGTCCCCAAGTTGGGTTGCGTCGTAGCGCCATGGAAAGGACATTTTGAAGCGCCATTTGAATTCATTTTATGTTCCATTTTATAGGTTTAATTTTTTTTGAAAATTACAAAATATTTAAACAATTATTACAGACAAGGATTGGATTTTATGATTCCAATTCTTGTTTTTGGAGGAATACGACGTTCTTATGTTCCGCCAACAAATTTTTACAATATAAGATTGTGTTTTAGCTACTGATAGAACATGGAGATTCACTCAATTCT
>JABHGH010000018.1 GCA_018672145.1 Flavobacteriaceae bacterium | reverse complement strand
GTTCGGTTACCTTGTTCTGCGGTAATAACCCCTAGATTAAAATAAAGAATGTGGTTATTAGGATCTTTTGATATTGCTTCTTTCATGAGTTCTGCAAACTTCATCTTGTCTCCCAACTGAATATACAAATTCGCTTCAGTGAGTATCAACCCAACATCAAGCGGGTTGGCTAATCGTGCTTCTTTAATCGCCCCAATTGCCAAATCGTTACGTTCTTGCTGCACATAGATCAAAGCAATGTTTTTGATAATTTCAGGAAGCTTGGACTTTAACACTTCTGTTCTAAAATTCGAATACTGCTTCAACTTTTGAAAAAGAATGTAGTTTTCCTCACTCAAATCTAACTCTTCCCCCGTCTCTACATCGGTTGCATAGTATTTTGTCACCTGGCCAGTATACCCTATTTCTTTGAGTTCCTGATAGTAAGACAACGCAAGGTCAAAGTTGTTATCATTTACTGCGCTCGAAGCAGCATAGTAGAGGTAGTCCACATTCTTTTCCTTATCAACGTTATAGATAAGAATTAGTAAGCTTGCAGCTTTCTTGAAGTTCCCTGCTTTATTTTCCGCTATTGCTTGCGTAACTGCTTCTATGCCTAACGAATCTATGAGCTTCGCAATGTCAGAAGTGTATTTAGAAGATCCATTACTCGATTCAATTTCATTAGCGAGAGCAAAAGCTTCAAAAGACAACTCAAATTCGCTTTGGCCACCATATGTCTTACCCAGCAAAAAATAGTATTGCGCTTGGTATTTGGCCTCCGCTGTGTCAATTGTAGGTGTCAACGCTTGGAGTTGCTCAAGCGCCGTTGCATAATCTTGAGATTCTACAAGCTTATTTGCTGCTTTCAATTCTTTCTTTTGCGCATGCATTGAAAAAGAAAGAAGCAGAATGAATGGGATTAGAGTTCTCTTTAACATCATTGTAATTTTAATTATATTTTAATTTTTAAGTATCTGACGCTGTTGTATCTACTTCGACTTCATCGATTTCATCATCGTCTTTAAGCACTTTGGCCACAGCAGCAATCGTATCACCTTCTCGAAGGTTAATCAAACGTACACCCTGTGTTGCACGACCCATAACACGTAATGAGTCAACTTCCATACGAATCGCAATTCCTGATCGATTAATAATCATTAGGTCGTCCGAGTCAGAAACGTTTTTAACAGAAACAAGGGTTCCTGTTTTTTCTGTTATGGAAATTGTTTTCACTCCTTTACCACCTCGATTAGTGATTCGGTAATCGTCAAGTTTTGATCGCTTACCGTATCCGTTTTCAGAAACCACAAGGATATCAGAGTCCATGTCGTTAACGGCAACCATTCCAATGACCTCATCAGATTCATTAGCAAGGCGAATACCTCTTACACCAGAAGCATTTCGACCCATTGGACGTGTTTTTCCTTCTTCAAAGCGAATGGCTTTTCCAGATTTTACAGCCAACATCACTTGAGATTGGCCGGTCGTTAGCTTTGCTTCCAGTAGTTCATCATCTTCTTTAATTGTGATGGCATTGATTCCGTTTGATCTTGGGCGAGAATATTGCTCGAGTGATGTTTTTTTCACTTGACCCTTTTTTGTTGCCATAATCACATAATGATTATTGATATACTCGTCGTCTTTCAGGTCTTGCGTACAAATGAAAGCCATGACTTTATCATCTTGCTCGATGTTAATCAAATTTTGAATGGCACGCCCTTTTGACGACTTTGAACCTTCTGGAATTTCAAATACACGTAACCAGAAACAGCGTCCTTTTTGTGTAAAGAAAAGCATGTATTGGTGGTTTGTACCAACAAACAAATGCTCTAAGAAGTCTTCATTTCTTGTTGTGGATGCTTTTTGACCAACTCCTCCTCTGTGCTGTGTCTTGTATTCAGCCAAAGGGGTGCGTTTCACATACCCCGCGTGGGAAATCGTAATCACAACTTTCTCATCCGGAATCATGTCTTCGATACGGAACGAACCACCAACAAAGTTGATTTCAGAACGACGATCATCGCCAAATTTTTCAACAACTTGATTTGTTTCTGCTTTGATAATTTCCATTCGACGTTCTTTATTGTCAAGAATGTCTTTAAGGTCATCTATGGTTTTTAACAAATCATCATATTCAGAACGGAGCTTGTCTTGCTCTAGACCTGTAAGCTGACGAAGGCGCATTTCGACAATTGCTTTTGCCTGAATTTCTGACAGCTTGAATGTGGACATCAGTTTTTCGCGTGCTTCTTCTGCATTGGAAGATGCCTTGATCAAGGCAATAACTTCATCAATATTATCAGACGCAACGATCATTCCCTCAAGAATGTGCGCGCGCTCTTCAGCCTTTTTGAGTTCAAAAGTCGTTCGTCTCACGACGACCTCGTGGCGGTGATCGATGAAATGACTAATCAGCTGTTTTAAATTCAACAGCTCAGGACGACCATTAACTAAAGCAATGTTATTAACACTGAAAGAAGACTGCAAGGCCGTGTACTTGTAGAGCATGTTGAGTACAATATTGGGAACTGCATCTCTTTTCAGAATATAAACGACACGCATTCCATTTCTATCAGACTCGTCACGAATATTAGAAATCCCTTCGATTTTTTTGTCGTTGATAAGCTCCGCTGTCTTGCGAACCATTTCAGCTTTATTGACCTGATAAGGTATCTCAGTAACAATAATACATTCTCTGCCATCAACCTCTTGGATCTCGGCTTTTGCACGAAGAACAACTCTTCCTCGACCAGTATGAAATGCTTCTTTGACGCCCTCATACCCATAAATGATGCCTCCAGTCGGGAAATCAGGTGCTTTGACATAGGTCATAAGCTCATCAATCGTGATCTCTGGATTGTCAATATGAGCAATAATTCCTTGAGACACTTCTCTCAGGTTATGAGGTGGCATGTTTGTCGCCATACCTACGGCAATACCTGAAGCACCATTAATCAACAGATTGGGAACCCGGGTGGGAAGAACAGTTGGTTCTTTTAGCGTATCGTCAAAGTTGAGTTGATGATCAACCGTGTCTTTGTCTATATCAGCCAACATTTCTTCAGATATCTTTTGCATTCGTGCTTCCGTATAACGCATGGCTGCTGGGCTATCTCCATCAATTGATCCAAAGTTACCTTGACCATCGACCATTAAGTAACGTAGACTCCATGTTTGCGCCATACGAACCATGGTGTCATACACAGAGCTGTCTCCGTGTGGGTGGTACTTTCCTAAAACCTCACCCACTATACGTGCTGATTTTTTGTAGGAACTATTAGCGCGAACTCCTAAGTCATGCATCCCGTACAGAACACGACGGTGAACGGGTTTCATTCCATCACGAACATCAGGTAATGCACGTGATACGATGACAGACATTGAATAATCAATGTATGCAGATTTCATTTCATCCTCAATGTTGATCGGAATTAACTTGTCTTCAGTAGCCATAAAAGGTTATGTAAGTTTTTTTCAATTTTTAAAGTAAGGCTAAAGTACTGAATCATGTAGTAATTTACAGTTGATCTTTTGGGGTTTTTGAACAATTTTATCAACACATTTTTTAAAAAATAGATGCAATTTTTATTACATCTACTATTGTATTTTCTATTATTTTTTTGTCTATTAGCATAAAATGGCTTGATTATCAATTCAAAAAAGAAATTATACTATGGATGATAACTTTTCACCTCGCGTTAAAGACGTTATAAGTTACAGCAAGGAAGAAGCTCTGCGACTTGGGCACGACTTCATTGGCACAGAGCATCTTATGCTTGGTATTTTGCGTGACGGCAGTGGCAAAGCAATATCAATCCTCACTGCGCTTGAAATTGATTTGGATTATTTAAGACGAAAAGTAGAGATACTAAGTCCCGCAAACTCTAGTGACGATCAATTGGCAAACAACAAAAAGAATTTACACCTAACTCGCCAAGCAGAAAGAGCTTTAAAAACTACGTTCCTCGAAGCCAAACTTTTTCAAAACCCCTCTATTAATACTGCACATTTGTTACTGTGTATTTTGCGAAATGAAAATGATCCTACAACCAAATTACTTCACAAATTGCAAATTGATTATGAAACTGTGAAGGATCAGTTCAAGCTGATTTCATCTGAGGAAACTGAAGAGTATTTAGATATGTCCATGTCATCACCTATGCCCGATGAATCGGAAGACGATTCGTCACAAAAAAAGAATAATCCTTTTTCGACAACAGAATCAAAGTCAACAAAGAAATCATCTACGCCCGTTTTAGACAACTTTGGAAGAGACCTCACGGCTTTGGCCAATGACAGCAAACTCGACCCTGTTATAGGACGAACCAAAGAAATCGAACGAGTTTCTCAGATTTTGAGTAGACGTAAAAAAAACAACCCTCTATTGATCGGAGAGCCAGGAGTTGGCAAATCTGCTATAGCTGAAGGACTTGCATTGCGAATCATTCAAAAAAAGGTAGCTAGGGTTCTTTACAATAAGCGTGTTGTTACACTCGATTTAGCGAGTTTGGTCGCTGGGACAAAATATCGTGGACAGTTTGAAGAGCGCATGAAAGCTGTAATGAACGAGTTGGAAAAGAACAACGACATCATTCTTTTTATCGATGAAGTTCATACCATTGTAGGTGCTGGTGGCGCAACAGGAAGTTTAGACGCTTCAAATATGTTTAAACCTGCTCTTGCTCGAGGGGAAATTCAATGTATAGGTGCCACTACTTTAGACGAGTACAGACAACACATCGAAAAAGATGGCGCTCTGGAAAGAAGATTTCAAAAGGTTATTGTCGAGCCAACTTCTGTTGACGAAACCATCGAAATCCTTCAAAACATCAAAGAAAAATACGAAGCGCACCACAACGTAAACTATACCAAAGAAGCATTGCTCGCTTGTGTGAAGCTGACAAACCGATACATAACAGATCGCTTTTTACCGGACAAAGCCATTGATGCGTTGGACGAAGCTGGTTCTAGAGTGTATATCAACAACATGGATGTGCCGCAAGAAGTTGTTGATTTAGAAAACAAGCTTGAAACTGTTCGTGAAGAGAAAAATACGGTCGTCAAAAAGCAAAAATACGAAGAGGCTGCAAAGCTTAGAGATGATGAAAAACGCATAGAAAAAGAATTGCTACTTGCACAAGAAGAATGGCATGAAACACAGAAGGAAAACCGTGTTACAGTTCATGAATCGGATATTGCCGACGTTGTCTCCATGATGACTGGTATTCCTGTCAGCAGAGTCGCTGAATCGGAAGGCATTCGTCTGACGAATCTAAGTAAGGAAATTCAAAAGAAAATAGTCGGTCAAGATAAGGTAGTCGAAAAAGTAGTACGTGCAATTCAAAGAAATCGTGCCGGTTTAAAAAATCCGAAAAAACCAATTGGTTCTTTTATTTTCTTGGGACAAACTGGAGTGGGCAAAACACAACTCGCTAAAGTACTCACTACAGAGTTGTTTGAAAGCAGTGATGCATTAATTCGTATCGACATGAGCGAATACATGGAAAAATTTGCGATTTCGCGTCTTATCGGTGCACCTCCAGGCTATGTTGGCTATGAAGAAGGAGGACAATTGACCGAAAAAGTACGCAGAAAGCCCTATGCGGTCGTTTTATTAGACGAAATCGAAAAAGCACACCCTGATGTCTTTAATATGCTACTACAAATTCTGGACGATGGTTTTATTACCGACTCACTCGGAAGAAAAGTAGACTTTAGAAACACCATTATTATTATGACATCAAATATTGGTGCTCGACAAGTCAAAGACTTTGGGTTGGGTGTTGGATTTGGAACCGCTGCACAAAAAGCACAAGCCGAAGAGCATACAAAAAGTGTAATTCAAAACGCTTTGAAAAAGACCTTTGCACCTGAATTTATCAATCGGATTGATGATGTTGTTATATTTAATTCTTTAGAAAAAGACGATATCGGAAAAATCATCAAAATTGAGCTTGGCGATCTCGAAAAACGCATCAATGAGCTTGGTTTTTCGTTGGAGCTCACCAAAAAGGCCATTTCATTTCTCAATGAGAAAGGATTTGATGCTCAATTTGGTGCACGTCCACTAAACAGGGCCATCCAAAAGTATATCGAAGATGCACTGGCAGAGGAGATTGTGAATAGCAGAATTCCAAAAGGAGCAACTCTCAATTTTGACTGGGACGGGAAAAGCGAGTCGTTAACACTTTCCATAGTTCACCAAAAAGACGCAGCTAAGTCCTAACTTGCGTTTGAACGTAACATCGAAATGTACATTTGACTTTGGGCTCTTATTTTTTTAAGAAATACTGCCTATCCATACCTAAAAAATGATATTTTTGCGCTTTGCTTCGCCAATAAGGAGTTTACACATTGGCAAACACGTAAAAGCTAGGAAATATGATAGTAGCTAAATTCGGTGGGACATCGGTTGCTGATAGCAACTGTATCAATCGTGTCCTTGACATCATTGAAAACAACTCGGAACAACTCGTTGTCGTCGTATCTGCATTAAGTGGCGTCACCAATCTTATTCAAGAATCTGCAAATCTCGCAGCAAATGGTGATTTAAAGTACCAAGACATTCTTTCTCAGATCGAAAAACGACATTTTACTTGTATTAAGGAGCTGATACCCATCAAAAATCAGAGTCGAGTTTTAAGTCATGTAAAACAACAAATAAACACCCTAAGTACGCTATACGAAGGAGTGTATTTACTGCGTGAGCTATCTCCTAGAACCAAAGATCACATGCTTGGGTTTGGAGAGTTACTCTCCTATTTTATTATTGCCAAAGCTGCTGAGTCGCGGAATATTGACGTTGGCTATGAAAACGCTAGGGAATTTATTTTTACCAAAAACGATTTGACCGCAAATGCGGTTGACTACAACAAATCGTTTGCAGCGATAAAGGCATACTTTAAAAAGGCAACAGACCAGGTAACAATTGTCCCAGGGTTTGTAGCTAGCGATGAAGAAGGAGCGCCAACAACGCTTGGTCGTGGCGGTTCTGATCTTACTGCAGCATTGATTGCCAGTGCTCTGGAAGTGCGTCAGTTGGAAATCTGGACAGACGTAAGTGGTATGTTCACAGCACACCCATTCTATGTGAAACAAGCAAGAGCGATTGAGCAATTATCCTATCATGAAGCGATGGAATTGTCACACTTTGGAGCAAAGGTAATTTATCCCCCCACACTTCAGCCAGTCACTGAAAAAAACATTGCCGTGCTAGTAAAAAATACATTTAAACCTGAAGACAAAGGAACCCTCATTTCTGGAGACAAAAAATCCAATGCACAGGCTGTTCGTGGGATTAGTTACATCGAAAACATTGCATTACTTACCTTAGAAGGTAGCGGAATGATTGGCATCCCTGGATACTCCAAAAAACTGCTCTCAGTTTTAGCGAAGCACAAAATTAATGTTGTGATGATGACGCAAGCTTCATCGGAACACTCGATTTGTGTAGGGATTGAAAACGAGCATGCTTTACTCGCCAAAAAAATGATCGAGGAAGATTTTGGTTATGAAATAGAGTCAAAAAAAATCAATCCGATTACGATCGAAGACAAACTAGCTATTATTGCACTCGTTGGTGAAAACATGAAAAGCCACCAGGGAATTAGTGGTAGAATGTTTAGCGCACTCGGACGCAATAATGTGAACGTCAAAGCCATTGCGCAAGGTGCATCGGAAAGAAACATTACGGCAGTCATTGACTCAACAAACACCAAAAAAGCACTGAACACTCTTCATGAAGCCTTTTTTGAAGAACAAATCAAACAAGTCAACTTGTTTATTACAGGGGTTGGAAACGTGGGAAGCAAACTCATCGAACAACTCCATAACCAAAAAGCATTCTTACAAGACCAATTAAAGCTAAACATCAAAGTGGTAGGGCTGTCAAATTCGCGCAAGATGACTACTCATGCTGACGGCATTGATTTAAACAAATGGGAAGACATACTCGCTGCTGGGGATAAAGCGGATTCAGCAGGGTTTTTTGAATTGGCAAAAAACCTCAATTTGCGTAACTCGATCTATGTCGACAACACTGCCAACGAGAAAATTGCACACACCTACCCGCCATATCTCAAAGAAAGTATATCAGTTGTGACTTGTAACAAAATTGCTGCTGCGGAAAGCTACACATATTACAACAGCCTTAAACAACTCGCACGAACATACAATGCGCCTTATCTGTTTGAAACTAATGTTGGAGCAGGTCTTCCGATTATTGACACCTTGAATCACCTTATTACTTCTGGTGATAAAGTGCATTCGATTCAAGCGATTCTTTCTGGCAGTTTGAACTTTGTGTTTAATGAGTTCAGCGATAAAACCACATTTAGAGAAGTTGTTCAGCAAGCGATGGACGCTGGCTTTACAGAACCAGATCCAAAAATTGACTTGAGTGGCGTTGATGTGGCTCGTAAAATATTGATTCTAGCTCGTGAGAGCGGGATGCAAATGGAGCTCAGCGACATTGATAATGATTCTTTTTTACCAAAGGCTTGCCTGGAAACTAAAGACAACGAAAGCTTTTTGGCCTCTCTCGATGAACATAACGATCATTTTACAAAACTATATGCTTCTGCTAAAAAAAATAACAGTCGACTAAAATATGTTGCTGAACTTGTTGACGGAAAAGCAAAAGTGGGACTAAAAGAAATTCCTGCTTCACACGATTTTTACAATCTATCGGGAAGTGACAACATCGTTCTTTTCTACACTGACCGCTACAAAGACCAACCGATGATTGTAAAAGGTGCCGGCGCCGGCGGAGATGTCACTGCATCTGGAATATTCGCAGATATCATTCGAATAGCAAAACAGTAACATGAAAAAAGTTTCGGTTTTTGCGCCTGCTAGTGTTGCCAATATCTCTTGTGGATTTGATGTTTTGGGATTGTGCCTAGACAATGTTGGCGATACCCTTCATATAGAAAAATCAGCGACCCCAGGCATACGCATTACTGAAATCATAGGGCAAAAATTACCACTCGAAACCGAAAAAAATGTTGCTGGGGTAGCGGCCTTAGCGTTGCTCAAAGACTACGGACAAAATGTTGGGTTTACCATCAAATTGGAAAAAGGTATCAAGCCGGGCAGCGGAATTGGAAGTTCTGCAGCTAGTGCCGCAGGCGCAGTTGTTGGCATCAATCACTTGCTGTCCAACCCCTACAGCAAAAGCGAACTCATTTCGTTTGCCATGGAAGGGGAACGAATTGCCTGTGGGAGTGCCCACGCAGACAACGTATCACCTGTTATTTTAGGAGGGTTTACTTTGGTTCGCAGTCTAGACCCATTGGATGTCATCAGGCTCAACACACCTCTTGAATTGGTTGCGACAATTATCCACCCGGAAATTGAAGTAAAAACAGCAGACGCTCGGGCCGTGTTATTAGACAAACTACATCTCAAACAAGCCGTTGCACAAACAGCAAACCTTGGCGCTTTGGTGACAGGCCTATTTAAAGAAGACTATGAACTCATTCGGCGTTCGTTGGTCGATCATATTGTAGAGCCTGTGCGTTCGGTTCTTATTCCTGGGTTTCAACAACTAAAAGACAACGCAAATGCAGCCGGTGCATTGGGAACGGGTATTTCAGGGTCTGGCCCATCGGTATTTGCACTTTCTAAAGGCATGGAAACTGCGCACAATGTGGCAAAAGCAATGGAAGAAGTATATCAAAAAATTGGAGTGCCTTACGAGACGCACATTAGTATCATCAACAACGAAGGAGTAAAAATAGTATAAGATCATGAATTACTTCAGTCTTAACAATAATGCCACAGCTGTTGGCTTTGAAAAAGCTGTTCGACTTGGACTAGCTCCTGATCGTGGATTGTATTTCCCACAACAAATCACTCCGCTACCGGATGCTTTCTGGGATAAATTCCTCGGCATGAGTCGGCATGAAATCGCTTTTAAGGTAATCAAACAATTTGTTGGCGACGAAATTCCCCAAGACAACTTAATGGAGATCATAGAGCAAACACTCACCTTTGATTTTCCAATTGTTGAATTAGATAAAGATATAGCAACACTTGAGCTTTTTCACGGCCCAACAATGGCATTTAAAGATGTTGGTGGTCGTTTTATGGCACGTTGTTTAGGATATTTTAATCGTTCATCAACCGAAAAAGTAACCGTATTAGTCGCCACTTCAGGCGATACGGGAGGTGCTGTTGCAAGTGGTTTTTTAGGAGTTGAAGGTGTTGAGGTCATCATATTGTATCCGAAAGGAAAAGTAAGCCCTATTCAAGAACTGCAACTCACCACACAAGGTAAAAACATAACCGCTTTGGAGGTCACAGGTGTTTTTGATGATTGTCAGGAAATGGTGAAAACCGCATTTCTCGATGAGTCACTCAAAAAGCACAGAAACCTCACTTCTGCCAACTCTATTAACGTAGCTCGATGGTTACCCCAGTCGTTTTATTACTTCTTTGCTGCACAAGAATTGATGAAACGAAAGGTAAGAAACCCTTATGCTTTCTCCGTCCCTAGCGGAAATTTCGGAAACATTTGCGCAGGATTTATTGCTCGTGAACTTGGCTTGCCCATTGCTCACTTTATTGCAAGCACAAATCAAAATGATACTTTCCCTAGGTATATGGAAAATGGAATTTTCGAACCTAAAAAATCGGTTCAAACCATTTCGAACGCCATGGACGTTGGGAATCCTAGTAACTTTGTACGAATCGCAAAGCTATTTAATCAAGATTTATTCCGATTAAAAAACGTTTGTTCATCTTATAGTTTTACAGATAAGGAAACCAACATAGCCATGCAAGAAATCTATAAAGATTATAACTACATCGCCGACCCACACGGCGCAGTTGGTTATCTTGGATTGAAAAAATACATGGAGAAAAACCCTGATCACTACGGCGTGTTTTTGGAAACTGCACATCCCGTCAAGTTCTTAGATGTCGTTGAAAAAGCAATTAAGAAAAAGGTTGAAATCCCTCCTCAGATTCAAAAAATCTTAAACAAAAAATCGAAGAAAACAAGTATCGAATCCTACCAAGACCTCAAGCAGTATTTAATCGATCACGCTGTCTAAAGGCGGTAGTAAAAACTGATCTAGGGGGCTATCAGACTTGATCATCTTTTCAATCTCAACAATGGATCGTGGTGCTGCTGCGGATAGATTCACTGGTCCACCGGGCGTAATGAGTATATCGTCTTCGATACGGACAGCAATTCCCCACCATTTTGGATCACAATCGCTTTCGGGCGGAATGTAGATGCCTGGCTCAACAGTTATCACAACATTTTCTTTCAGAGGGCCATACGTGCCAGGGTCATGTACGTCCAAACCAATATAATGTGAACTACCATGTGGAAAATAGATTCTTGCTTCGCGTGCTGTTTGTATGATTCCTAATTCGAGTAAACCTTGCTCAATCACTTTTCGTGCTGCCTGACCGGGATCCCAGAAAGACGCACCAACCACTGACGCTTCAATTCCTTTCTTTTGAGCCGCTAAAACCAAATCATAAATCGCCGCTTGTTCTTTAGTGTACGTGCCATTTGCAGGGATTGTGCGTGTGACATCGGCTGTGTAGCCTTCATATTCGGCACCCACATCCATAAGTACTAGTGTATTGCCAACTTTATCTGCGGTGTTTGCCGTGTAATGTAACACACAACCATGAGCACCAGCACCAACAATTGAGGGATAACCAACGTGCTTTGCGCCGTATTTCTTAAATACAAACTCATGGATTCCTTGCAATTCACGTTCAGACATTCCAGGGTGAATCGCACGCATCACCTCCACTTGACCAACTACGGACATGGCAACCGCTTGTTGAAGGATAGCCAATTCTTTTTCTGTTTTGACCTCACGCAAGGCAGCTAGTATCTGTTCCAAGGAAGTCTGATCGACAACTACCGTGTTATCTTTTTTCATTTGGGTGTGTAAAAAACCTGTAAATGCCGATTGCAACGAATACAAATCAAATTCTTTTCTGGGATGGTCGCGTGTATCATTACGGAAAGGGAGGTGGAGAATTGTAGCAAGGTTTTGTAAGGAAGAAAGAGTGGTCTGAAAATCTTTTGAGCTCATTACTTTTTCGATTCCCAAAATCTTTTGTGCATTTTCGGCACCCATGATTGTGCCTTCCCACTGTTCGTCATACGCATTTCGATCATGAACAAACAGGACTTCTTGAACACGGCTACCGTCGATCCATATGGGAGCGTCAAATAAAAGTAAAGCGGCGTGCGCTTCACGAAACCCGGTGAGATAGTAAAGATTTGGATCTTGATGATACTGGTAATTCACATCGTTGGAACGATTACGAATGGGAGCAGAAAAGAATACCGAAACGCTATTTGACGGAAGGCTTTCACGCACCGCTTGTCGGCGATCTGTGTGAAAGTCTGCATCCAGTTGTGGGGCGGATGTGGTCTGCGCGTGTAAAGCAGCTTGCGACAGAAAGAAACTGAAAAATAATAAGCGAAACATTCTCATATTTGGTTCAAATTACATAAAATCCAACTATTTTTGAAAAAGACACATGAGAAAAACACCACTTTATAATCGTCATCTTGCGCTTGGGGCAAAAATTGTTCCTTTTGCAGGGTTTGAAATGCCTGTGCAGTACGATGGTGTTGTCAAAGAACACCTTGCCGTCCGACAAAACACTGGAGTTTTTGACATTTCTCATATGGGTGAGTTTTGGGTTCGAGGACCAAAAGCAATCGACCTCCTTCAGCAAGTGTTTAGCAATGATGTTTCTAACCTCACTGTTGGTCAAGCACAGTATGGCTATTTCCCCAACTCAAGTGGTGGTATTATCGATGACTTGCTCGTTTACCGAACCCAAGAAGAAGAATATATGTTGGTGGTCAACGCAGCCAATATTGCTAAGGACTGGAACTGGCTGGTCACGCACAATAACGTTTACGGAGCTACCCTCGACAACGAATCTGACAACATTGGGTTACTCGCACTCCAAGGACCAAATGCAGCAACCGTTTTGGCAACGCTCACTGACGTTGACATCAGTGACATCCCCTTTTACCACTTTACTCACGGAACAGTAGCTGGAATCGAAAAGATATTGATTTCCGCCACGGGCTATACTGGCTCAGGTGGTTTTGAGCTCTATATTCCCACCACGTCGTTGTGGACAGTTTGGGACACCCTTATCGAAAAGGGAGTGACACCTTGTGGACTCGCGGCTCGCAATACCTTACGGATCGAAATGGGCTATTGCCTTTATGGAAATGACATTGACGACACCACTTCCCCTATGGCTGCTGGTTTGGCATGGTGTACCAAATTCACCAAAAACTTTGTCAACAGTAAAAATCTTGCTCTGCAAAAGAAAGAAAAAACAACACACAGGCGTGTAGGTTTTGTTCTTACAGAGCGTGGCATTCCTCGAAAAGGCTATTCGTTGGTTGATGCAGACGGAAACGCCATTGGCTTGGTGACATCTGGCACACAATCACCTTCATTGGGCAAAGGAATTGGTATGGGTTATGTGAAGCGTGAACAGGCCGCAGCGGGCAAGACCATCTATGTAGAAATTCGCAACAAGCGAATACAAGCAACCATCACTTCATTTCCTTTTTACCATGCGTGATGAAACGAATCCTCATCTTTGGCGGTAGTGGCTTTTTGGGACGTGCCCTCTATCGGGAGCTCCACCCCTATTTTGATGTCCATGCAACCTACTGCAGTCAAGAACAATACGCCACCAACAAACGGTATTTTTCGTACAATTTCCATAAAGACTCTCCCACCGCAATCTTACGTACTGTCAT